>RGDT01000009.1 GCA_009918525.1 Planctomycetia bacterium | reverse complement strand
TGGCGAGCGGGGTGGGTCAACGCCCCGATTCTCCGTTGAATCGCGATCCGAGGTCAGTCACGAAGATGTTATCGAAAACATCGACATCGGTGGCCCGTCGATGGTGCGTTCGGCTGCGAAAAACTATCATGACGTGGCCGTTGTCACCAGTCCCGCCCAGTACGGCGAAGTCCTCGACGAACTGCGTTCCCACGGAGCCGGCTTGACCCTGGAAACGCGAAAGCGTCTAGCGGGAGCCGCCTTCGCTCTGACGGCGGCGTACGATCGTGCGATCAGTGGCTATTTCGCGGGCCAAATTTCAGACAACTTCCCCGCAAGGCTCGAATTGTCGTTTACGAAGCGTTCCTCGTTGCGTTACGGCGAAAATCCCCATCAGGCAGCGGCGTTCTACGTCGAGTCGCCGACGCCGTCTGGCACGGTCGCCGGGGCAAGCGTCTTGCACGGCAAAGAGTTGTCATACAACAATCTTCTCGATCTTGACAGCGCGCTCAATCTCGTTCGCGAATTCGACGAACCAGCTGCGGCCGTCATCAAGCACAACAACCCTTGCGGTTGTGCGGTCGGATCATCACTCGAAGAGGCGTTCCGTAAAGCCCACGACGGCGACCCCGTCAGTGCGTTCGGCGGAGTCATGGCCTTCAATCGTCCGGTGGACGGCCCGACCGCGAACCAATTGACCGAGCCGAACCGTTTTGTCGAGTGCATCATCGCCCCGGACTTCACGGCCGAGGGGTTCGAGATACTCACGACCCGCCCTAAATGGAAAAACAGCGTTCGCCTTCTGCGGTGCGGCCCGCTCGGTACACGGTCGATCTCGCTCGACTATCGTCGCATCGACGGAGGTTTATTGGTTCAGCAACGCGATAGCTTGGCGGCGGGGGACCGATGCGAAACGGCATCATTGGCCAAGATCGTCACGAAACGTCAACCGACGCCCGAAGAGTGGGCTGACCTATGGTTCGGCTGGCGTGTTTGCAAGCACGTCAAGAGTAACGCCATCGTCTACGCTCGCGGTGGGATGATCGTTGGTGTCGGCGCGGGCCAGATGAGCCGCATTGACTCGACATTTATGGCCGGGCGAAAGAGCGGCGAGCGATCGCGAGGCGCTGTACTGGCGTCGGACGCCTTTTTCCCTTTCGCCGACAACGTCCACGAAGCAGCCAAAGCGGGAGTGACGGCCATCATTCAACCCGGTGGCTCCGTCCGCGATGCCGAGAGTATCGCCGCTTGCGACGAATACGGGATGGCGATGGTCTTTACGGGGGTCCGGCACTTCCGCCATTAACCAGCACTGGCTGGGGGACTACCCCTTTCCAGCTTCGGTTGTTGTGGGTTAAGCGCCAGAGCGGCTAATAAAACCGGATGGAGCGGGCCGTTGCTTGCGGCGATGTCCGAGACGTAAGGATCGTAGGCGGACCCATCAGTCCGTGTCGCGATACCTCCCGCTTCCCGCAAGATCACAATCCCACCGGCCACGTCCCAGACATGGTTATCAAAGGCATAAAACCCATCAGCACGGCCTGCAGCCAGCCAGGCCAAGTTGATCGCGGTCGAACCAAGGCGGCGCATCGACTGAGCGCGGAAGGAGAAGTACCGCCACCAGTCCAATGAACGTTCGTCGCGGCGGAGGTCCGGCGGGAACCCGGTCAGCAATAACGCCGCCTCTAGCCTTGGCGTTACCGACGTACGCAATGGCTCATCATTCACCGCCGCTCCGTAACCCTTGGCCGCGTGAAACATTTCACCCCGTGCGGGGTCCAGCACGACGCCAACGACCAGTTCACCATCAACCTGTAAACCAATCGAAACACTGTAGAGCGGCAAATCATGCACATAGTTCGTCGTTCCGTCCAGTGGATCAACAATCCACGTCGGCGGCGCGTTGGGGCCGGGACGCGTTTTGGCTCCGTCTCCTTCTTCCCCAAGAAAAGCATGATCGCCAAACCGTCCCTGAAGGTATTCCCTTATGGCCTGTTGCGCTTCGAGGTCCGCTTCACTGACTAAATCGGCATATCCCTTCTCGCGAACCTTGAACTTCCCTCGCCACCCCGCCAATACGGCCGCCCCTCGTCGGGCTGCCTCCTGCGCCGCGTTCCGATATT
Source organism: Planctomycetia bacterium (assembly GCA_009918525.1). Taxonomy (GTDB): domain Bacteria; phylum Planctomycetota; class Planctomycetia; order Gemmatales; family Gemmataceae; genus RGDT01. The sequence continues at coordinate 26,882 of RGDT01000009.1, read as the reverse complement.
CCTCTAGCCTCATCGCTTCGCTCTCCTTACGTCAACTCTGCCGACCACACAGCCGCCAACTCGATCAATACTCGCACGGCGGCGTCCATCTCTTCCAAACAGGTCCATTCCAAAGGGGAATGAAAATTGTGCTCGCCCGTCGATAAGTTCGGCGTCGGCAACCCCCGCTCGGTCAGCCGCGATCCGTCGGTACCTCCACGAACGATGGTCAGACGGGGCTCGATGCCCGCTCGCTTCATCGCCAGGGCCGCATGGGCTATCGCTTGTGGTTCGCGCTTCAACCCGTCCGCCATGTTGCGATACTGCGGCGTAACGCTCACTTCTACCCGAGACGTCGGATATTCGGCTTCGACCGTCCGCCCAATGGTCCTCAGCAGCTCGGCTCGTTCTGCCAGCTTCGGCGTGTCGAAGTCTCGTAGCAGAATCTTGATGCTTGTCTTGGCAACACCGCCTTCTATGACGTAAGGGTGCAAAAAACCATCTCGACCCTCGGTTAGCTCCGGCGTTTGGCTCAGGCGCGGCAAACGGTCGAGAAACAGTCCCGCCAGCCGCACTGCGTTGACCATGCGGCCCTTCGCGATGGCCGGATGGATATTAGTCCCGTGAATGGTGACGATGGCCAGATCAGCGCTGAAGGTTTCCGTATCAATTTCGCCGGTGCCACTGCCATCGAGCGTGTAGGCGACTCGGGCACCGAGTTTGGCTAAATCGACGTGATCGACTCCGTGGCCTATCTCCTCGTCGCAGGTAAAACATAGTCGAACGTTACCGCGCGGCAAAGAGGGGTCGAGCATCAAGCGATGGGCCGCCTCCATAATGGCAGCAACCCCCGCCTTGTCGTCACCACCCAGGAGCGTCGTCCCGTCGGTGGTGATGATGGTACAGCCTTTGAGTTTCGCCAGATCGGGGTTGTCGGCGACTCGAATGACCTTGGACGGGTCGGCAGGCAAGACGATGTCGGTGCCGTCGTAGTTTCTTAGAATCTGAGGATTAACCCCCTTGCCCGAGGTTTCCGGCGAGGTGTCAACGTGAGCCACCCAAGCGATAGTCGGCGCGGCGGGGATGTTGCCGGATACCGTGGCCATGACGATACCGTTTTCGTCCTGATGAGCGTCCGTGATACCCATTTCGAGGAGTTCACGCACCAGGAGCCGACCCACCTCCCGTTGGCCGGGCGTGCTAGGATAGGTAGACGATTGGTCGTCGGCCTGACTGTCAATCCGAGCATAACGGCAGAAGCGTTGTAAGAGTCGTTCCATATCAATGGCTCACTCCGATGCGTGGACAGAGCTTCGGAAGCAACGGACAAGCGTGACAATCCGGCTTGCGGGCATCGCACACCTGGCGACCGTGAAAGATCATCCGCAGCCCGAACGTCGTCCACTTCGACTGGGGAATCAGTACGTTCAAATCGCTTTCGATTCGCACCGCGTCGTGGTGCGTCGTCAAACCCATGCGTCGGCTTAGGCGTGTTACGTGTGTATCCACCGGCAGGCCGGGGATCCCGAAGGCCACGCCGCGAATGACGTTGGCCGTCTTGCGTCCGACCCCGGCCAGCTGAACCAATTTTTCCATGTCGCGGGGCACTTCTCCGGCATGGGTTTCGACCAGTTGCGACGCACAGCGGATAAGGTTTTTCGCTTTGTTCTGATAGAATCCCGTCGAGCGAACCAGTTGCTCGACCTCGGCCTGTTCGGCCGTCGCCAGAGAGGCAGCATCGGGATAACGGGAGAACAATGCGGGGGTGACAAGGTTGACGCGGGCATCGGTGCATTGGGCCGATAGGATGGTCGCGACGAGGAGTTGAAAAGGGTTGGCAAAGTCCAGCGAACAGCGAGCCTCGGGATAGATGCGCTTTAGCACACGTTCAATACGCCGCGCCCGGTTTCGCGTTTCGACGGTAGTAGTCATAATAATTATATTAGCAAGCAGAGCCGCAAACGCAAAAGTGCAGGCAGCAAGCAGGCGAGCGGGGTGTGTCAACACCCCGGTAGTTGTTTCGAAGCGACAACCGGTAACAATAGGGGCAGTATGAGCAACATCACCCGCGACAAACTGCACGCCTACCTTGACAACGCCCTGAACAACGAACAGAACGCCCGCGTCGAACAGGCCCTTCGCGAGAGCGAAGAACTTCGCCAGACGCTTCTTGTGGTCCTGAACGAACGCGGTCGCGGCGAACATTCGGTGGGAGCAATCTGGCGACGGGAGCGACTGACTTGCCCGGATCGCGACAAGATCAATAGCTTCCTGCTGGGCGTCCTCGATGAGGAAGAACAGTCGGTCATTGCCTTTCATCTTGATGTGGTTGCTTGTCCTTATTGTCTTGCGAATCGTGCCGACTTGGAGGAAGAGAACAAAGGCGATACCGACGCTCCAGAACAACGTCGCCAACGATTCTTCGAGAGCAGCGCGGGCTACTTGCGTCCCGCGTCAGAGCCGGAAGCGTGAGCGACGGGCTCGGCAGTTGATCCTAGAATATTCCAGAATGCTTCGTACCCAGGAGGAATGCTACCATGTCGGCCTCTCCCGCCGTCCGTTTGGAAGTCAAGGGTGGTATCGCAACCCTCTTTCTCGACCAGCCCGCTAGTCGTGTCAACACCTTGAGCCAAGCCATGCTCAGCGACATCGAGACGGCCCTGGCCGATCTACGCTCTCGAATCGAGATAACCGGCCTGATTCTGTGCAGCGGCAAACCAGGCGTGTTCATTGCTGGGGCCGACCTCAAGGAACTCGCGGGGCCGAAGCCCGCGCCCGACCTGACCCGTAAACTCATTGGACGGGGACTAGACCTCGTCGCCGCGTTTGAATCGCTCCCTTATCCGACCGTCGCAGTCATTGACGGCGCGTGCGTCGGTGGGGGGCTGGAATTGGCTCTGGGGTTCGATTATCGCTTGGCCTCCGACAACCCAAAAACCGAACTTGGCTTGCCCGAAACGAAAATCGGTCTCATCCCCGGATGGGGTGGCACACAACGCCTACCGCGTCTGATCGGTCCCTCGCTCGCCGCGGAAATGATCTGTTCGGGTGAACCGGTCAAAGGCAAGCGTCTTCGCGAGATGGGCCTTGTGTTCGACGTCGTGCCCACGACCAGACTCCTCGATGAAGCCCATATCATTCTAAGCTGGGCACTTGCCGACGGCGGTTGGAAGGAAGCCCGCGCACGCAAACAACAGCCGATCGGCCTTAGCGAGGAACAACTGTCGTTCACGTTTGCCGTGGCGTCGGCTCAAGTGCGCATGAAGACGGGCGGACATTATCCCGCGCCGGAAGCCGCCCTTCGTGCCATACAAAAAGGCGTTAATGTGCCGCTGGAGAGCGGATTAAAGGGAGAGACCGAAGAATTTCTGCCGCTCGCGGGTAGTCCAATCTCGCGTAATCTGATCGGCGTGTTCTTCATGACTCAGGCTCTCGCCAAGGCAACGGGGAGCAAACAACCGATCGAGCCTCGACCGGTGCGCCAGGTCGGTGTCGTCGGTGCGGGAATCATGGGGGCGGGCATCGCCGGGGCGCACGTCCGCCGGGGCGTACCGGCCGTTATGCTCGATAGTGTGCCACAGTCGTTGCAAAAGGGCGTCGAGGTAATCTCCAAATCGTTAATGGGCCGCGTTGAAATCGGCCGGATGACGCCGCAGGAGGCGGCCGGTTCGCTGGCCATCCTCAGCACATCCCAAGCGATCCAGGCACTAGCCGACCGCGATGTGGTGATTGAGGCCATCGTGGAGAACGAAGAGGCGAAGATCAAGCTATTCGGCCAGGTAGAAGGGATGTTACCTCCGGGGGCGATTCTGGCGAGCAACACATCCACTATCAGTATCACGCGGATGGCTAAATCGTTGACGGCCCCAGAGCGGTTTGCGGGCCTGCACTTTTTTAATCCCGTGGATCGGATGCAGCTTGTCGAGGTCATTCGCGGCGAAAAGACCAGCGATGAAACCATCGTCACCCTGGTAGCGTTGGCACGTCGGATTGGGAAAACACCGATAGTGGTCAACGACTGTCCCGGCTTCCTTGTGAATCGTGTTTTATTCCCGTACATCAACGAATCGTTATTGCTTCTGGAGAATGGCATCTCGCCTCGTGCCATCGATAAGGCGGCGACAGCGTTCGGAATGCCGATGGGTCCAATCACGCTAAACGATCTGGTAGGCTTAGATACGTCGCTCTACGCTGGGCGAGTGATCGACGGGGCGTTCAGCGATCGAGCGGTGAAGACGACAATTCTCGATGAGCTGGTCCGAGCTGGTCGGCTCGGACAGAAGACCGGCGCGGGGTTTTATTCCTATGCCAAGGGCGGCAAGGGAGCCGACGACCCGTATCTCACTGGATTGCTGGCCAAACACTCGACGCCCAAGGAAATGAGCGTCGAAGAAATCCAGGAGCGGCTATTCCTGCCCATGCTCACCGAAGCGACGCGGGTACTGGAAGAAGGGATTGTCCAGACGCCCGGCGAGGTAGATATGGGCTTGATCTTGGGAATTGGCTTTCCCCCCTTCCGCGGCGGTATTCTGCACTGGGCCGACACCCTGGGTTCAGACGCGGTGATGAGCAAACTAGAGCGATACGTTGCGTTGGGCAAGCGTTACGAACCGACGCCGTTACTACAACAGGTCGCGGCATCGGGCAAGAATCTGTGCGGCTAGAATTGTAATCGAAGGAGGGGCGAGCTTCCGGCGAGGCTGTGTCGCTAAAGTAGTTGGACGATCGGCAACGGGAGCCGACGAGTTAGCTCGGCTGTTTAATAGTCCCACTCAATCGGAGTCACCCACAGATAGAGATTATGGTCCATGCCAGTCTCGACGGATTTGACACTTATTCTGCGCACAGGTTTAGCCCCCGGCATGCTGAACATGTGCGAAACAATCCGGATACCCGGACGCAGTCGATCTAATTGCGGTCGCAGTTGCACATTTACAATCGGCTTTAAGAATATAGTTATGACCGTGGCCCCAGACAGGTCTTGTTTGAACAAGTCGCCGCGTCGGACCTGCACACGGTCTGCTATTCCTGCCTCGCGTATCGCTATTTCAGATTGGGCCACCAGTTCCGGCTGGATCTCGAACCCGACCGCCCGTGCTCCAAGGTCACGGCCAGCGGCGACGATGATTCGTCCATCGCCGGAGCCAAGGTCGTAAACCATGTCCTTGTCTGTTACTTCTCCGAGTTCGAACATGGCTTTCACCACATCGTTCGGCGTGGGTACATACGGGACATCGGGATCGCGAAAATCAACCAAGTAGTTAAAAGCCTGCCACCAAATCAGGAGGGCGATCAGCACAACAAGGACCGCCCACCATCGCCGTACCAAGGGCCAGAGTTTCACGATTCATCCTCCGAGAAAATCTCCGCACCGGCAAACTTTGGGGCTATCAGCCGACGCTCTTTCTGTGGTTGGACTGTCTTTCGTTCCGATGCACGCGATCTCCCAAACGGGTCGGCGAGCAGGGATCAGCTCGAAAACCCCGATTGATAAACATTGTTAGCTCAATGCCCCCAACGTAGCAGTGGTGACCGAGGCGGTGATGGTTCATCGGGTGGTGTTCCGTTCCGCGCCGCATATCGCGTCGTAGTGCCTGGAAGTTGGGATAATGTTATGAGAAATCTACCACGCTTCGTAAGGGTTGTCCCCCGTGGGGTATACGATCTTTTACCAATGCTGTTGTGCAGTCAATGTTTCTTCCTCTTGTCAGGTGACTGGAAGCAACTACAATGCACTGAACGGTAGCGGGGCAGTAGCTCAATTGGGAGAGCGCAGCGTTCGCAATGCTGAGGTTGAGGGTTCGATCCCCTTCTGCTCCACATCACCCCACTGCAAATCAAATCAACTAAACCTTCACGAATAGTGGGCGTCTATCGTCCTACTTCCTTCTCGAAGCTTTACCGGCGTTGCCAATCCTATCCCCCTTCGATGTCATCGGCAATCGCATCCATATCGGAAGATAAAGCCATACGCTGCCCCTGCCTCCGAATAAAGGGACTGTCTTCCTCTGTGTCTCTCAAGAGACGTTTGTCCTCACTCATCTTGCCCTCCTTTCCGCACGCCGTGAATTAGTACAATGTTCGCATAAGCCGCTCGGCTAGCCGATCAGCCGATGTCGCATTGCGGAGAAGATAATCGCCAACCATCTCGGCTGGATCGCCGTGATCGCGTGCCGGGAGGAGAATTGCACGATGGAGTTCGCGTTACCGCCAATCGGTGAAGGAGTCTACGAAGCGGAATTGATCCGTTGGATGGTCGCTCCCGGAGACGCGGTCAAACCGGGCCAACCTCTTATTGAGCTGATGACCGACAAGGCTACCACGGAAGTTCCAGCCCCTTTCGCTGGTACTATCGTGTCCTTACAGGGGCAACCTGGCGCAAAACTCAAAATTGGCGACCTCCTCCTTCGCTATTCTCCTAACGGTGCCGCATCCGTTGAACCCGAACCGAAGGCTAATGTCCCAACACCGTCATCGAACACTTCTGGCCCTGTGATAAGCACCGTCGTCGCTCCATCTCCGACGCCGCAGACCGTTCGGGCCGCCCCGTCCATTCGTCAACTCGCTCGTAAGCTAAAAATAGACCTCACTTCCGTGCGAGGCACCGGCCCCGATGGCCGAATTGTCTTGGACGATCTGACCGTCTACGTTAAACCCGAAACACCTAAAGCCCAAGCTCCCGAAACAGCCCGGCCCGAGGTGGGTGTACCCGGTTCGCGAATCAAACTCGTTGGGTTACGCCGCAAAATCGCCGAACACATGGTACGCTCCAAACGCATCATCCCGCACTACAGCTATGTGGACGAGGCCGATGTCAGCGCTCTGGTTGCCCTTCGAGAATCGTTGAAAGACAGCTATCAGGCAGCGGGCATCAAACTCACCTACCTGCCGTTCATCGTCAAGGCCGTCGTCGCTGCATTGAAGGAAGTACCGCTGGTCAACGCGACCCTCGACGAGACGGCTGAAGAAATTATGCTCCATAGTGGATACCACATCGGCATAGCCGTCGCCACACCCGGTGGGCTAATGGTGCCGGTCATCCGCGATGCTGATCGTAAAGACATCGCCGCAATCGCTCGCGAAATCGAAAGACTCTCGGCTGATGCGCGCTCAGGCAAAAGCAAACTCGAAGACCTGCGCGGGGGGACCTTCACAGTTACATCACGCCGGTCATCAATCACCCGGAAGTCGGTATTTTGGGTATCGGCAAAATTGTTCGCCGTCCCGTCTACGACGAGCGCGATCAAATTCGTCCGGCGTCGGTGCTGTATCTGTCGTTTTCCTTCGACCATCGCGTGGTCGATGGCGCAATCGGAGCGCTGTTCGGCAACGCCGTAGCGCGTTTTCTTCGCAACCCGGCGGTCCTATTGCTTCCTGAACGGCTCTAGCATTTACTGGTCACACTCAAATATCAGCGAGCACTCAGGATAGCGAATGTGACAAACATGCCGCAAGAAACAAGCATCAGCGAATTGAGTGTCACGCCGATGATGGCGCAGACCAGGCCGGCTCGAGTATTACTTTCGCCATCGGGGTCCATCAGCCCATCGCGCATTTTCCTGAGATCAAAAGAACTCATAGTCCAGGCGATGATACCCAAAACCAAACCAACCGGCGAAGAGATCCCAAAGGTCAAACAACCAATAAAGGGAGTGACCAGACTCATAATTCCCAGTAACAAGACTGTACTTCCGCGATGAGGTTCGCCATCGCGGCGAAAACTTCTTTCGCGATAGTCATCGAACTCTTCCCCACAGCCAGAACATCGACGCGAAAAGCGGTGAATCAGTTTCCGGCACGATGGACAAGCTCGCAAGTCGTCGTCATCGTCGTTAAGTCGCGCTCGGCGGTTACTGAGAGGTTGTTCATGACGTGAAGGCGAGGGAGTGTTCGTTTCACGCCGTTGACTATCAACCGGCACACTCGGCAGACGAGAAGTGTTGGGTTCCTGGACGGAATGGCTTGAGGGAGCAGGTTCGTCGAGGGATAGATTCATCGTCTTCCATGGATCGACCGGCACCGTCTCGATGGGAGGCAACGGAGCTTTCGCCTGGGGATTAACTTCGATATTTAGGTGCTGCCATTCTGTCGAAGCGGAGGAAGAAGGGTAACCACTCTCCGTACCGGAAGCCGTCTCGCGGGGAGCCTCAAAAATGGTATTACACGACGGACACCGCACTTTGCGTCCGATGAGATCGTCTCCAACCCTCAATGGGCCGGTACACGACGGACAATGGACGATGACAGGCATCGAATTCGGCTCCCAAGGGTTAGACGTATACGTAATATAGCCGATGGAGCAACAAGAGCGCTTACCAATTTTCTCGATTCTTAGTGTAGCAATTTCGGTACCGCATCACATCTGCCGCCGATGACCATGCCGCTACCCGACCACGCAGGAATGGGAGCAAACGCCCCTCACGGAGCCGAAGCAGTCCTTTTAGCCCGACGGCGGCCACATGTGCAGGAAGCCATAACAATAGCTGGAGCAGCGGCAGATTTCGCCAAAAAACAAGCTCTTCATTCCGCGATTGCAAAGCCAACAACTCGCCCGAGGCAGTGCCGTAGGACGACGACACCCGGTGATAGACACGCGATTGCGGTTCGTACCACACCATCCCCTGACGATTCAGTCGGAACGACAAATCAACGTCATCAAAATAGGCATGTAACTCTTCAGCGAAACCACCACAGGCCAGCAAGGTAGACCGACGATAGAAAGAGGCCGACCCACTAGCTCCGAATACACGGCCGGGCCTAAGGTGTTCCGATCTCAATGGTTCGTCGTGGCCGCGTTTTCGGGCAAAACCGGCTGGATAGTAGACATCACCGGTGCTGTCGATGCGTTCCCCTTTCAGGACCAGTGGAGTGACGGCGACAACGCGCGGATCGGAAAACCGTCGTAGTACAGGCTCCGCGAACCCCGCGGTTACTTCGGTGTCGTCATTTAACACCTGCACCACATCTCCACACGAGGCCCGGATGCCTGTGTTGACGGCGGCACAAAATCCACCGCGTATTTCCCGCCGCACCACCTGGACGCCAGGAAAACGGGCAGCTGTCGCCTGGACCCCAGCTCTGGGCGAGGCGTCGTCAACGACCAGCCATTGGGTGTTCGGCGGGCAATGGCGTGTGATGCTCGATAGGCAGTTGTGTAACAGGTCGGGACGATTGTGGCTGGGAACGACGACTGACAGCGGGCACGACATCGCGACGCTCCTGTTCGCGGACGACGCTCACCAGTCGTTGACGGGCTGTTGCTGTCCGCCCAGCACACATATCATCCGCAAGAAGGCCCATCTCGGAGAATACTTCAGTCGAGTAAAAATCACCGCGTAAGCGTGCGGCCAAGGCCCGCGCCACCGCCTCAGCCCGTACTACACCACCTAGAAACTGCCACTCTAGACGATTCCAGTGTTTGGCTGCATAGGTCAGCAGGGCATGACGGGTTACTAATCGTAAGTGCGGCGGCACATCCCGAGCATGAAGCGGGCGATGATGTACCAGACAAGCACCTGGATCGTACCACACCGACCAACCGCGTTGATGGGCACGCTTACACAGATCAACATCCTCGTAGTACAGAAAAAACATCGGATCGAATCCGCCTAAATCATTCCAGCAGTCGCGTCGAGCTAACAGGCAACACCCCGTTACCCAATCGACGGGCTGAACGCCATTACCGACCGGATGAGTATATTTGCGAATATGTCGGGGTAATAACAACCGACTCAGTGAAGCGGTCAGTGTCGGAAATTGCCCAGTAGAAAGCTGGGCAGAACCATCAGAGTGGCTGAGACGAAAACCAACCAAGCCAGCGTGTGGCCGAACGCGAACAATGGCGTCAACCCGATCCAACACATTATCAAGGAAATCGGCACGGGCGGTCATGTCGGGATTGAGTAAAAGTAAATAGTCGCCTCGTGCCATACGAGCCGCTTCATTTACTGCAACAGCGAAACCGCGATTGATTCGCCAGCGAACCAGGGAAACCCCAGGAGTAGCGCGAAGATGATCAACAGCCGGGTGATGGGAGGAGGCATTGTCAACGACGACCACTTCCGCTTGGCCACAGCGAAAAGCATCGCTATGGGAAAGTTGACGCACAAGACGGGCGGTATCATCCCAGCGTTGATAGTTGACGAGCAAGACGGATAATCGAGGCCGGTCGAGGATGGTGAACCCTAGTCGGCTGGCTCCGCATAGTCTAGCTCGGGTCGGCACGTGCATCGGGTTCCTTCCCGGTGTAGCGATCCTCCGAAAGCAGAAGTAATATAGCCAGTTAATTGCAGTTGGGTCAAGTTGAACCAAGAGAGTTTGAGCCATAGTACAGCGGGTAGCGATCCCCGTTGCAGATTACAATAAACAACAAGGCGGAGAGTATAAAGAACTCTCCGCCTTGCAATGCGTAAGGCAAGAAACTTGACTACCTTAAGCCGTAGGCTGATTGCTCGTGGCTTCAGGAGCTGAAACGGGTGCCGGAGCGGTGACAGGAGCTGGAGCAGGTGCAGATTTCTTCCGTGCGGGACGGTCTCCCGGCTTCACAAACTCCAGGAAAGCGGTCTCGCCAGCGTCACCCAGACGGCGTTCAGTTCGCTTGAGAATCCGTAGGTATCCACCCGGACGATCAATGTATTTCGGTGCGATCTCGTTAAAGAGCTTGGCGATCACATGTCGCAGATCACCCTCAGGCGGCTTCTCTTTATTGGCCATCGCATCAATCGGCCGCACTTCTGCTTTCGATGGCGGGCCAAGTCGAGCCAAGACCATCCGGCGTGCATGAAGAGTATTTTTACGAGCCAGCGTGATCAATTTCTCGATAAACGGCCTAGCGGCCTTCGCTTTGGCCACAGTGGTGATGATCCGCTCATGACGGATCAGGGCCAAGGTCAAATTACGATACAAAGCCAATCGGTGCGAGGCATTGCGGTTTAGCCGCCGTCCTGCCTTTAAGTGACGCATCGTCGTATCTCCCCAACGGACGGCTTGCTTAACGCTTGCCGGCGGTGCCAATCTTCATTCCCAAGTGCAGGTTGCGTTCCTGCAATTTTTGCTTAACCTCGCGAAGCGTTGTCTCACCGAAATTACGGACTTCAAGCAACTCTTCTTCCGATCGCATCACTAGATCGCGAACGGTCGTAATGCCTTCGGTTTCGAGGCAGTTCGTTGCACGTACCGACAAATCGAGTTCAGCAAGGCTCTTGTTTAATTCCGCCTCGACCAACTGCGACTCGGCAGATGCCGCCGATGTTTCCGCTGCCTCTTCCAACCCGACTTCCGGCCCTGGTTCGGCATACTGAATGAAAGGGTTAAGATGCTTGCGAAGAATCTTGGCCGCTTCCACCAACGCCATTTGAGGTGTTACGGTGCCGTTGGTCCAAATTTCTAGTACAAGCTTATCGTAGTTGGTTTTTTGGCCTACACGTGTTTCTTCAATGTCATGCTTCACACGCGTAACGGGACTAAAGCTAGAGTCAACCGGAATGAGACCAATTTCTCGCTCTTTCCCAGCATTTTCTTCAGCAGTACGATAACCTCGACCGGTTTCGACGGTCATTTCCACAACGAAAGGCACATCATCCGTCAGCGTGGCGATAATGTGATCCGGATTGATGATTTCGACATCGGCGTCGGTGATGATGTCTTTGGCTTTCACCACGCCCCGGTCACGTCGTTCGATTCGGATGGTACGCGGCTGCTCACTGGCGTTTTTAACCACCAACGACTTGATATTGAGAATGATGTCGGTGACGTCTTCAACCACACCGGGAATCGATTGGATTTCGTGCTGAATGCCCTGAATTTTAACCCGCGTAACGGCGCTACCTTCAAGACTCGACAGCAAAATGCGTCGCAAACTGTTACCTACGGTAACGCCGAACCCGCGTTCGAACGGCTCGGCGACGAACTTACCGTATGTGTCGGTCAAGGAACCACGATCAGCTCCGACCTTGCTCGGCAACTCCAGTCCCCGCCAACGGATACGCATGGTTAACTCCTTCTGGAAAGACGAGGGATAAGAGACAAACAATAGAACCAGGTGGGTTCTACTTGTCAATCCCAACCCCTCGCCCCTCAAATCATTATCGTGAGCAGAACTCGATAATTAGTTGCTCGTTTATCTCTTCATTGATTCGCGGATCTACATCTTGCCGACTGGGTAGCCGCTTGACGCGACCCTCCGGTGGATCCGTGGAGATACGCTCCAGCCAGTCTGGCGGAGGGTTGGAGTTATCCTGTAACACCTGACGTACCAAGGCAGGAGCATTACGCTTACGCTTACTCCCCTCACCGGATGCCTGACCTTTACGCCGCGACCGTTCACGCACTTTGATGGCAACCGTTTCGCCATCTTTGAGCAGCAAACTGGGAATACCGCAGCGCTTGCCGTTCAATGTTATATGGCCGTGCAACACTAATTGTCGCGCTCCCGCACGACTGGTCGCGAAACCAAGACGATGAACGATGTTATCCAATCGCCGCTCCATCAACGTCATCAATACTTCGCCCGTGTTTTCCGGCGAGCGTGACGCTAACGCGAACAGACGACGGAACTGACGTTCCATTACGCCGTAGAACCGTTTCAGCTTCTGCTTCATGCGCAGACGCAAACCGTACTCGCTCGTCTTGCCACGACGGTAGCCATGCATACCGGGTGCCACATTGCGGCGGTCAATCGCACATTTCGGCGATTCGCAACGCGCGCCTTTGAGGTACAGCTTGATGCCTTCGCGCCGGCACATCTTGCAAACAGGATCGATCGTGCGTGCCATGAGTCCTTGGTTCGCTCAGGAGGGATTAAGGGGATCAGACCCGCCGCTTCTTCGGCGGACGGCAACCGTTATGGGGCAGCGGTGTAACATCCTCGATCGCCTTTACGATCAGGTTGGATGTCACCAAGGCCGTGATGGCCGATTCGCGACCCGATCCGGGTCCTTTGACCTTCACGTCCACTTCTTTCAGGCCGAACTTCAACGCCTTTTCGGCCGCCACTTCAGCAGCCCGTTGAGCTGCGAACGGCGTACTCTTGCGGCTTCCCTTGAAGCCGACCGCTCCACCCGACGAGGAGCAGAGTACATCGCCATTGGTGTCGGAAATACTGACGATTGTATTGTTGAACGTTGCCTTAATGTGGGCAATGCCACGGCTGACGTTTCTTCGTTGCTTTCGTTTCTTGCTCTTTGCCACGTTGCTTGGCCCCCAGATGACTTGCTAGCGGGAAATGAACCTGATTGTCCTTTCCCCGCCACATAGTCACGATCAACGCATTTCCTTGACGCCCTTCTTGCCCGCAACCGTCTTTCGCGGTCCCTTGCGGGTTCGAGCGTTCGTCTTCGTTCGTTGTCCACGTACCGGCAGACCGCGACGATGCCGACTTCCCCGGTAACTGCCAATGTCGCGCAACCGCGCGATATTCTGGGCAATCGCTCGACGCAACGGACCTTCGACCGTGTACTCGCGGTCTAACAGGACCGCTATCCGTGCGATTTCTTCGTCGTTTAATTCTCTGGCTTTCCGAAGCGGGTCAATCCGCGCCTTCTCGCACAGTTCCAGCGAAGTCTTCGGCCCGATCCCGTATAGGTATCGCAGCGAAATGTGCGTTGCCTTATCATTTGGTAGATCTACACCCAGGATACGCGGCATTCGTCCGCTCCTTTTGTTCAGCCTTGACGCTGCTTATGCCGGGGATTGCTGCATATTACCAGCAGCTTCCCATGACGGCGAACCATCTTACAGTTCTCACAGATCCGCTTTACGCTTGCTCGAACCTTCATTTCCACCGACTCCCTCGGCTTGTTGGTCGTTGAGGGAAAACCACTTTATAGCAGCCTCGACGCCACTCGACAAGGGCGACCCTAAAAAATCAGTACGCTTTTTGTCTAACTTCGCGGAATGATTGTCTCTTCATCTGCCGTTATTACGTATACACCTTCTTTTACAATGGCTAAAGTATGCTCGACATGTACACTAGGCAGATAATCCCGAGTCACCACGGTCCAATGGTCCCGCTTCGTTACCGTCTCCGCTTTCCCCATATTAACCATCGGCTCCACTGCCAACACCAACCCCTCTTCCAGTCGGAAATCGTGCTTCCTCATTTCGCTATCGACAAAATTCGGCACCTGCGGAGGTTCGTGCATGATTCGCCCGATTCCGTGGCCCACATACTGCCGAACCACACTGAATCCGGCTTCTTCCGCTATCTTTTGCATAATCGCGGCCACTTCCGACCACCATCGGCGACGAGTCATTTCCACCATCGCCACTCGAAGCACTTGCTCGGCTACTTCAACTAATCGTTTCTTTTCAGCGGATACCTCTCCAATCATGTGAGTGTAGGCAGCATCCGCACACCAGCCATTCAGTTTGCAGGCGGTGTCGATTTTGAGTAAGTCTCCTTCTTTCAACTGCTTAGAAGACGGAATACCATGTACAACTTCTTCGTTGATTGAAATACACGTGACAGCGGGAAACGGAACCTTGCCCGGATAACCTTTAAACAGAGAAACTGCTCCATGTTCTTTGTACAGCGATTCCACAGCTTGATCGATTTCTCGCGTGGTGATTCCGGGAATCGCCATCGACTTGCACAGCCGGTGTGCCTTGGCCACCAGTTTACCAGCCTCACGCATCAGAGCCAGTTCGCGGGCTGATTTAAGTTCCGGCCGTTGAGGAAAGAGCGACTTTAGCACGACTCCAGCACCTTTTTGGTCTGTTGGAAGATGGTTTCGATCTCTCCTTGACCGTCAATGTCCCGTAGCAAACCCATTCCCTTATAATAAGGAATTAACTCGGCCGTGTCACGATGATAAACGACAAGTCTGGCACGTACAGTTGACTCCCTATCGTCTTCACGTTGAACAAGGTTTGTACCACAATCATCACAAAATCCATGTTGACGGGGAGGATAACTAGCGTTGTGGTAAGTGGCCTTACATCCTGGAGACGGACAACTCCAGCGACCACTAAGCCGAGCAATGATATGCTCATCTTCGAGTTTGAATAATACAACCGCGTCGAGCGGCAAGGCGTATACACGTAGGACAGCATCAAACGAACGAGCTTGCATCACCGTCCGCGGATAGCCATCCATCGCAAATCGCTGAGGTCGGTCTATTCTGGCAAACCTTTCCGCGACGATTTCGTTCACGACTTCATCAGACACGAGTTGGCCGGACTCTACAGCAGTTCGAGCCTTCATCCCAACAACCGTACCTTGACGAATAGCCGAACGTAGCAAATCACCAGTGCCGATGTGCTCTAGCCCAAGCCTCTTGGATAGAAGTTTAGCCTGGGTGCCTTTGCCACACCCTGGCGGGCCGAGCAGGATCACTCGCATAACTGCCTCAAAGATCTTTGTTGCTGGTGCAATAGTGCAAGGGAGATTAACCGAATATTGTTTTAGACTAATCTCCTTAGTGTCAATTCAGTGAGGCCATTCCCCACGTGTTGCGAAAAATCAATCCTCTGTCAAGCCAGGATAGTTCCGCATGACCAGATGACTGTTGATCTTTTGCACCAAGTCCAAAGCTACGCTGATAACGATCAATAAACCGGTACCGCCGTAGAAACTCGCGACCGTAGGATTCACGTCCATAGTCGAAGAAATCACGGTCGGAACTACAGCAATCAACGCCAGAAATGCCGCACCGACGTAGGTGATCCGTACCATAACCCGCTCAAGATATTCAGCGGTACGCTTACCTGGCCGATAGCCTGGAATAAAACTACCGTAATCTTTTAGATTGTTGGCCACATCCTTGGGGTTAAAGATAATCGCGGTCCAGAAATAGCAGAACACAAAAATTAACGATATGAACAGCAAGTTCCAAATGTAGCCTTGACGCTCAAATACTTCGCGGAACCATGCAGCCCATCCGGCCTCGGTAGCACCAGCCAATGCTGCGAAGAGAATCGTTGGCAGAACTAACAGACTCGATGCAAAAATCACCGGCATTACACCAGCTTGATTGAGCTTCAACGGTAAGAACTGGCGTGTGCCACCAAACACTCTTCGACCACGAACGTGCTTGGCTGATTGCGTTGGAATTCTACGTTGTGCCTTGGTTATGGCTACCACGGCAACCACAACCGCAACGAACAGGCAAACAAGAACCACTAGTTTTTCAAAGCTAATATCTTGTCCACTTGCACCACCTAATGTGAAGACGGACCACTTAAATGATCCACCTTCAAAAAAGAGCGAACCGGTAGCAGCGGGAATACGAGCGACAATACCACCCATAATGATAAGGGATATGCCGTTGCCGATGCCGTATTCATCAATTTGCTCACCAAGCCACATCAAGAAAATGGTGCCGGCAGTCATCGTGAGCGTCATCGTTAACAAGTAGTACAAACTATTATAGTCGGTTCCGTCGGAAGAACGGTCCGAATATAAACCCCAGTTTAGGCCACCGGGATTCATGATGTACGATACATACCACCAAGCTTGAAATAAACAAATTGCAACAGTTGCGTATCTTGTATATTCGTTGATCTTTTTTCGGCCCGACTCACCTTCCTTTTGCAACTTTTCGAGTGGCGGATAGACCGAACCCAATAGTTGGAAAATGATAGAAGCTGAGATATAGGGCATGATACCCAAACCGAAGAGCGTGGCGTGGCTGAGGTCACCCCCAGAGAACATCGAAACGTATTGGAGGACAGCCCCTAGTCCACCAGCCGCCAATGGCTTATTCATTTCCCGCTGATCAACATATGGCATCGGAATCGAATATCCGATCCGATAAATCGCCAGGAAGAGAATCGTGAGAAGGATCTTCGTCCGAAGTTCCGGAATCGCGAAGATAGCCGCGATCTTGTTCATATTAAATTGGCTCCCTGGCTAGGCTATCTCACTGCAGAGATAGGTTAAGAGGACTGAGGAGAGATAACCAAGACATAGCTTGGGTTTACTCCTCAGTCCTCCGTTCTCAATCCCCAAAGATGGTAAAGAGTATTTCGTACCGAAATTAAACCGTTCACGAAGTCTTTTTCGGTTTCATTTTGTTACGGACTGGAGGCTTGGGTGCAGCAAGAAGCTCGCACTTGCCACCCTTGGCCTCCAATTTCTCCTTCGCAGACTTTGAAAAGTGCGATGCTTTGATGGTTAATTTTTTGGTTACATCGCCCGCACCCAAAATTCGAATCCCATCACAAGGGCCTTTCGCCAGCCCTACCTTCTTCAGAGCGGCATGATCGACAACATCGCCCTCTTTGAAATGTTCGCTGATGTCACCAACATTGACGGGAAGGTAGAACTTGTCCCAGGTAGCATGACTGAATCCACGTTTCGGCATCCGCCGAAACAGTGGCATTTGACCACCTTCAAAGTGAAAGCGTGGATGGCCAGCACCTGCACTAGCCCACTGTCCTTTTGCCCCGCGTGTGCTTGTTTTCCCGTGACCACTACCGATACCGCGGCCGACCCGCTTTTTGGGGCGACGATTGTGTACAGGTTGCTCACCATCTTTAGGGTGATAAAGTCCATGCAAGTCCATTAGAGTGCGACTCCACGCAGCTTGGCCACTTCTTCACGGGTCCGCAGCTGCTGCAGGCCGTTGATCGTCGCCTTGACGAGATTGATCGGATTTGTGCTGCCGTGAACCTTGGTAAGGATGTTTTTCACACCCACGCTCACCAATACCTCACGGACACCAGGGCCAGCCTTGACACCGGTTCCTGGGCCAGCTGGCACCATCACAACACGGCTTGCGCCAAATTTACCCACTACCCGATGAGGGATGGTGTTGCCGCGAAGCGAAACACGCTTTGAGCGATCCATTGCACCTTGGGCATCTTTGGTCGCCTTATCTACGGCAGGGGGTACTTCATTAGCCTTCCCATAGCCTTGCGCGACCCGACCCTTGCCGTCTCCTACGACAACCATCGCATTAAAGCTAAATCGCCGACCACCTTTGACAACGGCAGCGCAACGGCGAATCTTAATGACCTTCGGCTCGTTATCGCCATCACCCCGTCCGCGTCCACCGCGTTCACCGCCACGCTCTCTTGCCATTTGTCAGTCCTCAGCGATCAGTCGTCCGTTTTCCGTCGTCTCAACAATAGCTAACCAAGTGACAGCAACGAACAGACTGACGACTAATAAAAATCAAAACTGTAATCCACCCTCACGTGCCGCATCAGCTAATGCTTTGATACGACCATGGTAGCGATAAAAACCACGGTCGAATGCGGCCATGGTTATGCCTTTGGATTTGGCCAACTCGGCCAATTTAGAACCAACGGCTTTTGCGGCCTTCACATTGCCGCCATAGCTATCACCACCCACACGATCGGCCTTCTTGACCAACGAACTTGCAGCTACAAGAGTAACACCCTTGTCGTCGTCGATCAACTGGGCCGAGATATGTTTTAGGCTGCGAAAAACAGTCAGGCGTGGACGCTCGGCCGTGCCGCGCACCTTGTTTCGCACCCGGTTGGCTCGGCGGACTCGCCGGACGGACTTTAACTTTTGAGCATTCATGATTGCCTCGATCAACCACCGCTGGCGAAGGACTTGCCTTCCTTCCGGCGAACCACCTCGTTCTCGTACCGCACACCCTTACCTTGATACGGTTCCGGAGGCCGAGCCAATCGCAACTCTGCCGCAAATTGGCCTACCATCTGCTTGTCTGCGCCCTTCACAACAATGGTGTTGGGATCCGGAACTTCGGCCGTTACACCTGTGGGTGGCTCCAGTTTTATCTGGTTAGCAAATCCCACCGAAAGCACCACAGCTTTCTTGTCCATCTTTGCAGCGTATCCGACACCTTCGATTTTCAATCGCTTCTCGAATCCTGTGGTCACACCAGTGACCATGTTATTCACTAGAGTCCGCATGAGGCCATGAATGGACTTCGAGAGACGTTCATCATCCATACGCGACACACTGATAACATTACCAGTTGCGTCAGGCGTGAAAACATTACCGTTATCACTACGGGTCAGTTTTCCCAACTGAAGGCTGACATTCTTGTGGAACGAAAGTTCCAATTTACCTTTTGGGCCCTCGACGAAGAGCTTCCCGTCGGCAATCTTTACCTTCACACCGGCCGGAATCGTCACGGGCTGTTTGCCGATACGCGACATTGCTCTTCCCCTTACCAGACGTTTGCGATGATTTCGCCACCGAGACGCTGTGCTCGGCACTGACGATCACTCAATACGCCCTTGTTTGTACTGATGATACTAATACCCAATCCTTGCAATACTGGGCGAATTTGAGTGGAGCGAAGATAGCGCCTTCCACCTGGTTTACTTATCCGGTCAATATTACGAATTACTCGCTCACCTTCAGGGCCGTATTTTAGATAAACACGCAGAGTGAGCTTAGGCAAGCTGAAGTCTTTAACTTCTTGGAACGAGACAACGCCTTGATCGTCTGGCGCTTCTTTGCCAACTTGGTAGTCAAGGATGAAGCCTTCATCCTTAAGAACCTGGGCAATATTTGCCTTCAGCTTTGTTGCGTGCATGTCAACAGCGGGACGCTCAATCAAATTAGCGTTCCGAATCCGTGTCAACATGTCGGCGATTGGATCAGTCATCATGGTCGTCAGTCCTCACCAGCTCGCCTTCTTGACACCGGGAATAAGACCACTGTTGGCCATATCCCGAAAACAGATTCGGCAAATACCAAACTTGCGAAAAACGGCTCGAGGGCGACCACAGAGCTTACATCGCAAACGGATACGAATTCGTTCATGGGCTGGGAAACTCACCTTCGCAGGGTCTTTTTTCCAGGCCTCTAGTTTTTTTATTTGCTTGCGAAATTTCGCTAGCTTTCCATCAGTTGCCATTGCGTTTGGCTCCAGGTCGCGGGGTTAGGTTCACGCATCGCGGAACGGCATGCCAAACGCACGCAACAGTTCCCGCGCCTCATCATCGTTTCGGGTCGATGTCACCATCGTGATGTCCATACCTTGGGCAAAATTAATCTTATCTGGGTCAATCTCAGCGAAAACCTGAGACTCAGTCAGTCCTAGACTGTAGTTCCCATTACCATCAAAACTTTTAGGATTCACGCCGCGAAAATCGCGAATCCGGGGCAATGCAATGACGATCAAACGATCTAGAAATTCATACATCCGAGGGCCGCGCAACGTGACGCGACATCCGATTGGGTTATCCTCACGTAACCGGAACGCGCTAATCGCTTTCTTGGCTCGCGTTATCTGGCATTTTTGGCCAGCAATCTGAGTCAGTTGGTCGGCGGCCTGCTCCAAGCGATTTTTGTCTTGAAGAACTTTACCGACGCCCATGTTAATAACGATCTTCTGTAGTTTTGGAAGACTCAACACGTTTGTACGGTTGAATTTCTTCTTCAACGCAGGGATGATCTCGTTCTTATACCGTTCTTGAAGTCGGGCCATGACTACTGCTCGTTCTTCTACAGGACACGCGGGTCTACGCTTCTCGTTGACTACCGCCCGGTCATACCACTTCGCTGGCAAGACTCACAATCTTACCAAAGCCGCTATCTCGCAGTTCACGTGCTACCGCGCCGAAGATACGGGTGCCGCGAGGATTCTTTTCCTGGTCGATTAGGACCAACGCATTGCGGTCGAATCGGACATAGCTTCCATCTTCGCGACGGGCCGCTTTTTTTGTTCGCACAACGACAGCTCGGACAACGTCACCCGGTTTTACATCCCCGCCGGGAATCGCCTTCTTTACGCTGGCGATGATCACGTCACCCAGACCCGCATAGCGACGTCGCGATCCACCTAGTACCTTGATGCACATGCACTCCTTGGCACCAGTATTATCAGCCACATCACAATAGGTGTATTGCTGGATCATCTCGTCACCCGCCTTTAAGCATTGGCCGGCGCAGCCGGCGCGTCCACACCAGGTATTCCGGCCACTCCACCCTTGCTGACAATTCGAACGAGTCGCCAGCTCTTGGTTTTGGAGAGTTTACGTGTCTCCATGATTTCAACGGTGTCGCCTTTATGCGACTCGTTGTGTTCGTCGTGTATCTTGCAGATCGTTCGCCGTCGAATGTACTTCCCGTAGCGAGGATGCTTCACCAGACGGGGGATTTCAACCCGACGAGTTTTGTCCATCTTATCGCTCGTGACGATACCAATCGCCACACGCCGCATTCCTCGTTCGTCAGCCGCTTCTTCCACCTTGGCTGGCTTATCAGTCATGGCTTACTTCGCCCCCTGCTGGCTGGTGGCCGCTTTCTTTACTCGTTGGGTCTGGATTGTTTTAATGCGGGCGACATCCCTGCGTGCCTTGCGGATTTCGCTAGGTGTCTCCAAGCGATCCGTCGCTGACTGACACCGCAACTTGAACAAAAGCTTAATAGTCTCTTTCAGCGAAAGGCCAAGTTGCTCATCACTCATGGCCCGATATTCCGCCGGCTTCATCACTGGTCCCCTTAAAACTTTCCGCCAACGTCAACCGGGGGCAACCGCCCCCGGGTCGTTCGGGCCTCATCGCTACTCTATAATCAGGTGGTTCCTGCCAACCGCGATACCAATCGACAGCGGAAAGGCATCTTGTAGGCTACTTTGGCGAGAGCTTCGCGAGCCGCTGCTTCTGGGAGCCCCGATACTTCGAACAAAATCATACCGGATTTCACCACCGCTGCCCAGTATTCCGGCTCACCTTTGCCCTTGCCCATACGCGTTTCAGCGGGGATAGCGGTAATCGACTTATGTGGGAAAACGCGAATAAATACGCGACCTTCCCCACGAATTGCATGGCTCATGGTAATACGGCCCGCTTCGATGGATTCGGCACTCAACCAACCACCTTCGAGAGCCTGTAGTCCAAATTCGCCATAGGAAACGCGATTAGCGCGAGTCGCGTTGCCCTTGACCACGCCGCGCTGGCTTTTTCGGAACTTTACCCGTTTGGGCATCTGTGCCATCGGTATTTCCCTCCGGAGCTAAATAATCTCCGTTGTTGATCCAAACTTTGATTCCAATATTGCCTTGGGCGCTGGGAGCTTCATAGAATCCGTATTCGACTTTTGCTCGTAGCGTACTCAACGGGATACTACCCATCATCCCAATCTCGCAGCGAGCCATTTCAGCACCGCCCAAACGGCCCGCTAACTGAATTTTGATGCCCTTGGCACCATTCTCCATCGTCGTTTCCATCGCTTTTTTCATGGCTCGGCGGAAGCCTTGACGCTTTGCCAGATCATCAGCAATCGACTCAGCTACAAGTTGGGGGTCAAGCTCGGGGCGGTTGACCTCGATCGTCTTAACCTCAATGACACGGTGTGTGAGGTTTTCCAGACTTTTGGTCAATTTCTCGACCTCTGCACCTTTCTTCCCGATGATAACTCCAACGCGAGCTGCATGGATGTAAACCACAACCTTCTCTCGCGTCCGAGATATGCGAATCTTACTGAGACCCGCACCCCGGTACTTCTTTTTTATGAACTTTCGAATCTTTACATCTTCCAGCAACAGATCCGCGAAATCCGCTTTGTTCGCGTACCAGCTACTCAACCAATCGACCATGATGCCTGTGCGGAACCCGGTCGGTCGAACCTTCTGCCCCATGAGCTATCTCTTCCTCTCGGCTTCAGAGTTCTGTTACGGATTACGCCTCGGCCGACTCTTCGCCATCAGACACCGTAATGTGAATATGGGCTAGTCGCTTCTTGATCGGGTACGCAGTACCACGTGCTCGCGGTTGGATCCGCTTCATGATCGGCCCACCGTCGATCCGTGCTTCGCTAACATATAACTCATCCAAGTCGCGTGCACCTTTGTCTTCAGCATTGCCCAAGGCACTCTTCAACACCTGCTCCACTAAGCGAGCACTGCGAGTGGGTATGTATTTGAGCAACTCCAACGCTTCGTCCGCGTTGCGACCTCGTATCAATTGTGTGACTGGTCGCATCTTTCGCGGGGCAACATCGGCGTAGCGGTGCGTGGCCTTGTAGTACATTACCTTCTACCCCTTACTTGGCCGCAGCCTTCTTACCACCGGAATGACCCTTGAAGACTCGGGTCGGCGCAAACTCTCCAAGTTTGTGACCAACCATATCTTCTGTAACGTACAACTTAATGAAGATCCGCCCGTTGTGGATCATAAACGTTTGCTGCACAAAGTCCGGTAGAATTGTGCAATCGCGGGACCAAGTCTTGATCGGCTCGCGATTGCCGGTCTTCTGCGCTTTTTCGACCTTTGCCAGGAGCCGCTCGTCGTAATACGGCCCCTTCTTCGCGGACCTGCTCATGCCTTGACCTCACACAGCAGAAAAATGCATTTTAGCAGATCGCCCCTGGTTGTCCAGGGAACGATCACACAGATTTTACTTATCCTTGTTGGTGTCGTCCTGGCTTGCGTCGCCGCACGATCGCTGCATTGCTTGGCTTTCGCTTCGCACGAGTCTTGCCACCCTTAGAGAGAACACCACTTGGACTACACGGATGACGACCACCCGCCGTACGTCCTTCACCACCGCCCATCGGGTGATCGACCGGGTTCATGGACGTTCCACGATTGTGTGGCTTACGCCCCATATGGCGTTTGCGTCCGGCTTTGCCGAGACTCACATTCATGTGCTCGGCGTTCCCAATAGTACCGATGGTCGCGCGGCATTCGCTGCTGATTCGGCGAACCTCGCCGGACGGCAATGTTAATTGTGCCCATTTCCCTTCGCGAGCACTCAAGGTAGCTGCCGTGCCTGCGCTTCGGCTTAGTTGGCCTCCGTGTCCTGGTTGCATTTCCACATTGTGGATTGACATACCAAGGGGCACCTTGCGTAGAGGCATGCAATTGCCTACTCGCGGCTCAGCCTCTTCGCCACTCATCAGACGATCGCCAACTTTCAAACCTTCCGGGGCAAGGATGTAGGTCTTTTCACCATCTTCATACTGTACCAATGCAATTCGAGCTGTCCGATTCGGATCATACTCGATTGTCATCACTGTTCCCCAAACACCGTCCTTGCGGCGTTTGAAGTCAATAATTCGGTACATCCGTTTGGCACCACCTCCACGGAAACGTGAAGTGATCACACCTTGATTATTTCGCCCACCAGTTTTCTTTGCCGGTTGCAGCAATGTCTTTTCTGGTTTCGGTCGGCTGTTTACTTTATCGCCTACCTTCATATTGGGGCGAACCTTTACTCGGCCTTGGCTACCGTTGTCGTAGTTGACGACTGCATACGGTTTACCGTTTGGTCGTTCAACGATCTCCACGACACTGCCTTCCAGCAGGCTGAGTTCGGCAAAATCGCTAACTGAACCGCCGCGTCGGCCGGGGGTCGTCGGATTGTATTGACGGATACCCATGTCATCCTCAGTGTCTTCTTTGGTCCGTAGCCCGTACTCAGTACGTTTATCACGCTGCCCGGTCTGTCAAGTAACCATTAACAACCGATCGTCTTAGATAAAATCAATCTGTGGGCTGTCTTCACGCAGAGTGATGATTGCTTTTTTCCAATGTGTCAGCCGACCCATTTTATTGCGAAATCGTCGCTCTTTACCTGGACGATTTTGCGTCCGCACCTTCTCAACCTGCACACCGAAGAGTTCTTCAGCGGCGGCTTTGATCTCTTCTTTAGTCGCCCACGGGTTTACCTCGAACGGATAAGCCCGATAGCGCGTCGATTGGTGCGTTGCCTTTTCTGTGATAATCGGCCGTAGTATCACCTGGTGAGGTTCAAGCTTTGGCCCGCGAACTAGCTTCGGCGTGGTACTCATGGTCATGCCCTTTTCTCAATCCGTTCAGCTCTTCGCTGGGTTCGGGTTCAGCAATACTTCCAGGGCCGCTCGGGTTAGTATCAATCGCTTTTGTTTTAACACCGTGTAGCAATTGAACTCACGAGCCGGTAGTACTTCGACATCTTCAAGATTGCGGGCCGACAAGTGAAGATTCTTGTCATAATCCGCTGTACCAACTAGCCAAGTAAAACGTGGCCGTTTTTTCTTAGCGGGCTTCGCACTCGATTCTGTTGACTCGGTTGGAGTGGGCTCCGGTTTGGCTTCGACAACAGGACTATATTTCTTCGTCAGCGTCTGGAACACCGTTGCCACCGGTTTCGTTTTAACCTTGTCAACCTTCCAGTCATCGAGAATCACTGCCTCATTGTCAATAAACTTGCTTAGTATTGCCATCCGAGTCGCTGCTCGAACTGCTTTTTTGGGTAGGTGGTATTCATAGTCGCGTGGCTTGGGACCTTTTGCCGTACCACCACCTCGCCGCTTGTTCGTGCGTCGGGTACCAACACGAGCATTGCCCGTACCTTTTTGACGAAACAGCTTCTTCGTGCTGCCGGCCACTTCGCCACGCCGAAGGGTTGAGTGGGTACCAGCCCGTTGATTAGCCAGGTGCATGAGCACCACTTCTTGGATCAACTGGCGGTTCACCTTCCCGCCGAATGCGGCCGGATCGATTTCCACTTTGCCGACCTCGGCCCCGTCCCGATTGATTACTGGAACGCTGATTTTAGGCAGCGGTTCATTCGTTTCCGTGGACACGGCTGGAACCTTTCCTTACCTGAACGTGCCGGTTATCCGGCCGAATAAACTTCATGGTCGAATGGTGGTGCTCACCATCCGACCTTCCTTCGTCAACACTCGATCGCTAATTATTCCAACTTTCTCAAGTCGCGGTCATCACGCGAATCTTGATTTCTACTCCTGGTGGGAGGCTCAATCCTTTGTTCAACGCCTCAACCGTTTTAGCCGTCGGCTGGAGGATGTCAATCAGCCGTTTGTGCGTACGGATTTCAAATTGCTCGCGTGATTTACGGTCGATGTGAGGGCTCCGCAACACCGTGTAACGCTCCACACGCGTCGGCAATGGGATCGGCCCGTGGACAAGTGCCTGCGTTTCCTGCGCCGTGCGAACGATCTCGCTTGCGGTGCGGTCCAGCACCTCATGATCGTACGCTTCCATTCGGATACGGATACGTCCGCTTACAACGCTTTGTGCCACGCCTGCCCCCTTCGTTCCAAGGCCATCTTGGAATGTGTAAAGGTAGAGGGCGTGAAATCTACTGTCAAGGGCTGATTCACAAATCTAAACCCGATTTTCGCAAACTTTCTCAACCTGGCAGTATCCTTGCCTCTCAAACTCCGTATAGTACGGTTGCTTTTTCCCGCAAATATTCCATTAACGCCCGATGATCCAGTCTCGACCCGGTTACCCTCCGGCACAACTCCTCTGGTCGGTATACCCCACCCGCCTGATGCACATTGGCATTAAGCCAGTGCCTCAGTCGTGTGAAATCCCCTCGGCGAAAATCGTCATCAAGGCCCGACAGAGTCCCTCGTGCGGCGTTCATCAACTGAGCCGCATAGAGGTTGCCCAGAGTGTACGTAGGGAAGTACCCTAAGCCACCGAAACTCCAGTGGATGTCTTGTAGGCAACCTTTAGTGGCGTCCGGCGGACGTAGGCCGAACATTTTCTCAAACGAATCGTCCCAGGCCGCGGGCAACTCTGCCACGGACAGACTGCCCGATAGCAACGCCTGCTCAATTTCAAAACGTAACACAATGTGCAGGTTGTATGTCGTTTCGTCCGCTTCCACCCGGATGAACGATGGTTGCACGTCGTTAATCGCGAATAGCCACGATTCTATCGATACTCCTTTCAGAGAGGGGAACATCTGAATCGCTCGCGGTAAAAAATGGTCCCAGAAAGGCCGCGATCGGCCTACCTGATTTTCCCACAACCGCGATTGCGATTCATGAATGCCGAGCGACGCCGCTTGTCCTGCGGGAGTGCCGACGTGTTCCACCGGCAAATTCTGTTCATAGATCGCGTGGCCGGTTTCGTGCAGCACTCCAAAAAAAGACAGCTAGTATGGAGCGTACCATACGTGAACTGACTGGAGACGGCTCTGGTCCTTGTTGGTGTCCATCATGTAATATATTGATGAGTGTGGTTAGACCTGGTAAGCATACCTGTACGGGTTG
>RGDT01000080.1 GCA_009918525.1 Planctomycetia bacterium | reverse complement strand
CCGAGAATACAACATTGATCGTTTGCAAATCAGTGTCATTGAAGCGTTGTAGAATGTCATTAAACAGATAACCGTATTCAATCCGTGCCCCCGTGTAGAACATGCAACTACCGTACGGACATTCCATATCTAAGTGAGCCGCCGTGAAGAAACCTCCGACAGCATCTTTTCGATGTCGAAGTGCTACGAGATCCAGGCGCGACGTACCATAGCGACCGCCGAGATCGTAGCCGATCCGGCATTTGGAAGTACCATCACAGGCCGCCGAGCCCCACAAGTAGTGTTCTTTACCGACCGACAAGTCGAGTGTGATCGCGTGCATGAAAATCGGTGTTACCGTTTGGTCGCCTTGAGTTGGCGGCAACCCTTGAGATCCGGCCGGCAGGGTGACGTTGATCAGGTCGAAACTCGGGGCGTTCGTGATACTCCACCAAGTGTTCGTGATACCGAAATCAAATACCCAGGCGTTCGTAGTGGCCGAATTGAACAGCAGTGCACGACTACCGACAGTGAACGTGAACCCGGCGTTCATATCATTCGTGAAACGACTCACGCCCAAGGGTACGCTAACACCCGCTCGCGTGTAGATTTCGCTAAAGATGGGGCCATGCTTACCCACGGGGCCGCAGCATATCGGTGAACGTGGATAGGCTAGCCATGAAGAAATGCTGTCAGGCGGCGCGGTGACGGCACCCGAAGCGAGGGGAGCGTCCAAATTTGCTGTTCGTGGAGTGTCTACTGTGGGATACAAAGGCGAGCGGGGTAAATCTGTACCACCAGAAGGCAAAGGGGTGGAAGCGATCACCGGTGTGGTCGCTACGACCGGGCCAGGCTCGATCGTCAGCGGCATTTGTCCCAATAGAGACGAGCCAAGGCAGAGAAGGGCGGCGGTCACACCCTTTGAATAGTTTGTGTATTTCATGCCGTCCTCGCCCTTTACGATAAGCCAGCCGCGCCTAGCGCGAAACTGGCTCTATCTACATCGGCAGTCCTTTGTGCCGATATTTAGCGAAATGACGGTTGTACCGTTCTTTCAGGGGATATTAATTTGTCCGAGAGCTTCCTTCAGGGCATTAAGGAGTTCAGGGTCTTTGGCTCCGGCCAGAGCCGTACCGATGGCCGCCAGACCGGCCTTTGCCTCCGGCCCGATACGAGCCAAGGCACGTGCTGCGTCCGGCCCGCCAATAGATCCCAGGACGACCAGCGTCAACACTCGCAACCGGGTTTCCTTGTCGTCCAGAATTTTCTTGAGCGGCGCAACCGCTGGCTTTCCGATCCGTATTAGGGCAACGGCTGCCGTTTGCCTGCTGTTGTTATCTTTTTCGCGCATCATAGCCACTAAGGGGAGGATGGCCGGTGAACTTGCTGTGCCCAATTCTCCGAGCGACTTGGCTGCCGCGGTGCGTGCTTCAGGGTTTTCGCTCTGGAGCAGTTTGGTTAGAGGGGCTACTGCACTTTCGTCTCCGATCTGGCCTAATGCCCCGGCAGCGGCAGCGTTTGTCTTCGGATCGATTAGGGCAGCGATTAAAGGCTTGACCGCTTTTTGAGCGGACTTACCCATTGCTCCCAAAGCCACGGCGGCACTTTGACGCACCTCTGCACCAGGATCCCCTAATGCTTCGATTAATCCGGCAATAGCCGGTTCGCCAATGCGAGCCAAGGCTGCGGAACCGGCCGCCCGCAGTTCTTCATCCTTCTCGCCCAATAATCGGGCCAGTCCCTTGACCGCTGGAGCCGCCTTTAACCCCATTTCCCGTAGTCCTACGGCAGCATGAAAGCGTTGATCGGGGTCAGTGCCGTTTAGCAAGCTGAGCAGACCGGGCAGGGCCAGTTCGCCCATTCGACCCAGAGCAACGGCAGCAAGACGACACACGTCGGGGTCGCGATCCACGACGAGAGTCCGAATCAACGCATCGCGAGTCTCCGGTGTTGTCGGTCGTACGGCCGTCAATGCTTCAGCGGCAATACGTCGTACGCGGAAGCTGTCGTCACTCAGAGCTTTGGCGAGAGCTGGGGTCGCGTCAGCAGCATCGGGACCGAGGAGTGCCAACGAAACGGCAGCCATGCGACGTGTGCGTGGGCTGGGGCTGTTGAGGAGTTTGGAGACGGGAAGGGCAGCGTCTTTCCCTAATTTACCGAGGGTAGCTGCCGCTGGTCGCGATAGTACTGGGCTATCCTGCTGGAGTATCTGGACGATTGCAGGGATAGCCGACTTGGCTTTTGGTCCACACTTGGACAATGCCTGCATCGAATAAAAGCGGACGGCGTCGTCCCGCGATTCTAGAGCTTTAATAAGAGCATCGAGAGCGGGTAGAGCGGCTGCTCCGGCTTTACTCAACGAGAAAGCGGCTCGCTGTTGTTCTTCGAGGTCTTTCGATGCTAGTTGCTTTGACCATTCAGCGACCGCCTTGGCGTCTACCGGTCGTTCGTCCGAAGCGAGTGTGAATATCGCACAAGCGAACAACACCGCTCCGATCCATCTCTTTTTCGCAATCATGATTGACCTCCCGTCCTAGCGGTTATTGTGGAAGTAAAACGTAAGATGACCACCGGGACGAGACATTCGGATCGAGGGCAACCGTATGAACGCCGACACAATCGTCATCGGTTTGGGGGCGATGGGCCTTTCGGCTGCTTGGCAATTGTCGCGCCGAGGGCAGCGTGTCTTAGGATTGGAACAGTTTGGCCTAGCTCATGATCGCGGCAGTTCGCACGGCCAGACGCGCATCATTCGGCAGGCGTACTATGAACATCCCGACTACGTACCGCTGGCCCGACGCGCCTACGAAGGATGGTTTGATCTCGAACAGTCCGACGGGCGGCGTTTCGTCACGATTTGCCCCTGTCTAAGTCTAGGCCCTGTCTCCGGCGAGTTGATTCTTGGCGTCCGTCGTGCGGCCCGCGAACATTCGTTGCCCGTCGAGGAGTTAAATGCGTCGGACGTCAGGCGTCGTTTCCCGGCCTTCGAGGTTGGCGACGATATGGTCGGCATATTAGAGCACACGGCCGGTATCGTCGCGGTCGAGGATTCGTTGCTCGCGATGGCTGCCGATGCCCGACGTTTCGGGGTGGAACTACGCGAAAACGAAACGGTGGTCGCATGGCGGCTCGATGGTTCGGGAGTGTCTGTTGAAACGACTAGCGGTACTTACCGCGCCGAGCGGTTGGTGATCACTGCCGGGCCCTGGGCGCGACGTTTTCTCGACGAACCGCTCACGGTAATGCGTCAAGTCGTATTCTGGTTCGCAGGCACGAAACGGCAGCAATTCCGCCGCGATGTGTTCCCGGTGTTCATCGCGGACACGCCAGGGGGTTATTATTACGGTATACCTGCGCTCGACACACGAGGCGTAAAAGTCGCTCAACACTACGGCGCGGATGAATTACCATCGCCTGACGCTATCAATCGTCAGGTTGGCCCCGCGGATGAAGCTGCTGTGCGAGCCTTTTTACAGCGGTATTTGCCAAGCGCCGATGATCGCGTTGAGGGGTTATCTGTCTGCCTGTATACCCTGACCCCCGACCGTCATTTCCTCATCGACCAACTCGAAGAGCGCGTCGTATTCGCCGCCGGTTTCTCGGGACACGGGTTCAAATTCGCGCCAGTCGTGGGGGAGATACTGGCCGATTTGAGTATGTGGGGAAAAACAAGTTTACCCGCCGCCTTGTTTCGACGGCGGGCGTTTACTCCGGTGTGACGTTCAACGTGCGTCGAGGACTTCGATTTTCAATTTGCCCAGGATGCCGGCAATAGGTAGAAGCGGTGCGAGCGTCTGTGTCCCTGCCCATGAATGCTGCACCATGGTCAAATGGGTAGCGCCGACGAATCCTTTTCCCTGGATTGCGTCCAATGCTAGCCAGCGACCGCCAAGATAAGCCTCCGTCCACATGTGGAAGGCGAACACGGGGCCCTTTCCTGGTTCACGAGTGTAAATCACTCCCAGTGCCGTCCGCGCAGGAATTTCCGATGCCCGTAGCAGTGCCGCCAACAATAACGCATGTTGGCGACAGTCACCTTTAAGTTCAGTGGCCGTCTGCGATGCGGGGGGAAATCCGACCCCTGCGTCGAATCGCATCTGATCGTGTACCCATTTTTCTAGCTTTAGTGCTAGTTGATAGGGCCGTTTTTCTCCGCCACCAGCCTGTTTCGCTAATGCCTGGATCAGCGGATGATCGCTGTCGATGAAGCGATTACTGTCGGTAAACTCTTTCCCCGGTGAAGCTGCTTTTTCGTCGCGGCCTGGCTCGCGGACACTTGTAACCCACAACTCGAACGTCCTGCCTAGTGGTAGCTTGATCTCCTGTCGTTCGTCAGTGACGAACGGCGCCTTGCCGGGAGTATCAACAGAAATACGGTAGTTGACGCGGGAAGTATCGTATGGGTTGTTTATCTCTTTGTTGAGCGGAATCATGATGTTGGTGCCGAGGTCGGGTAACAGGTCGGGTGCGATGCCTTCTTTTTGAGCCGCTTCGCGAGTAGTGGTGAATTGCGTGATGATGCCCAAACCGGGAAACTCGAACTTCTCCCTTATCACTTGGCCTTCGCCATCTAGCCAGACAATTTTCGGCGGTAGTTGCACTTCATTACCACCAACGAAAAATTTATCGGTGGTAATTTCCGCGCGGATCAGGTTGGCCGGTTCGCGGTGAACGCTATCCCCGACGAGTTTGAGCCGATCAACTTTTTCTTCATTCTTGACTTCAACTCGCAAAGTTAAGGGAATTTCAGCCGATAGCTCGAAACTGGCCAAAGAGAAACGATCTCCAGGCTTGGCTTTTCGGCGTGCAAATAGCTGTTCCTGAGCATAAAGACCGAGGCTGGCCTCGTCCCAAGGCTGTGACCGTTTGGCGTTTCCGCTTTCCAGATATAGTTTCTTGCCTTCGACGCGAGCCGTCATCGCCGTTTGCTTGTCTTTGCCTAGCGATTGATTCAGACCCAGAGTCAAGACTTTGCCATCGGCAGTCTCCTCACAAGTCTGCTCGATTTCGATGGGCAGCACACTTCCATATCGCTTGACAGTTAGCTTAATGGTGCGGACAGTTCGCAGCGTTTCGCCTTTTTGGGTCACGAGCAAATGCGTGTGGCCGATGCGTGCGCCTTCCAGATAAGCGGCCTGCCATGTTTCGGAAACCACTTTGGTTCCGGAACCGCACGCTGGCACAAGCAAGGCAAAGAACAAAAGGCCATATCGCATGGTTGAACCTCCGGGGCACCGTGATTATATCCGACTAGGCATCAATGGTCAGAGAGACGGGAATAGACCAAAAACGGGACTAACGCATCTTTTTATATGTTGAATGGTCACTCTTAAGCTGAAAACTACCTTGAGGGATGGAATCCCGTTAGGAAGAATCCGCAGGCGAGGAAGAATTTGACGATTGTCGAATATAGGTTGTGAAATATGCCGCAGAAAAAATGGCGAATATCGGTAAAATTTAACTTGACGATGACGTTTTTTCCCTGTATTCTTTCAAAAAGATTCAAGGAATGAAGAATTCGAGTCACTAAGAGGCAATGTCGTGCTGGTAGAGGAACGTCGCCAGCGAGTGCTGGACCTAGTCAAGACACGGGGCTTTGTCGCGATGGAAGACCTCGCGGGAGCTATCGGCGTGTCGGACTCGACCATTCGCCGTGACTTGGAGGCGTTGCAGCATACTGGTTCGCTGAAAAAAACCCATGGCGGGGCAGTGTATGTTGGAAACGGAACCAGTCTGCCCGCCTTAGAAGAGAGGTATGCCGCCCAACTGGAAGAAAAACGTCAGATTGCTCGTGCTGCGGTAGCCCGTATTCAAGACGGAGATACTGTTTTGCTCGATGGGGGTACGACCACTTTGGAAGTGGCCAGGCTCCTAGTTGGGCGAGCTGTTCAAATTGTCACAAACAGTTTGCCGATCGCGGCTCTGTTTGCGAGTCGTCACGAGGCTGATCTGGTGTTACTGGGTGGGTATATCTACCCAAGGACGGGGGTAGCTCTGGGACCGTGGACGGTCCAGATGATGGAAAGGATTCATGTTCAGCAGGCAATTTTGTCTGTTGGAGGAATTACCGATAAGGGACTGTTTAACAGTAACTTACTGCTCGTGGAGACGGAACGACAAATGATGCGTTGCGCCGACGAGGTAGTCGTCGTTGCGGATCATACAAAAATTGGACGACCGGCTCTGGCTTTCTTATGTGATTTAGCGACTATAGACACACTTGTCGTCGATTCAGCTTTAGCACACGCTCAACGGGCATTGTTGGATCAGACGGATGTACGAGTGATATATGCGGAGGGATGATTAGATGAGCGCGGCGACAATCGATCGCGCGACCGTGGAGCGTCTCGTTCGCGAGGCGCTGAGTCGAGCGTCCGGTGGTTCGGTTCCGCCCGTACCGGCCAAACCCAAACTAGTAGTGAACGTGTCGGCTCGTCATGCTCACGTTACACAGGAAGATTTGGAACGCTTGTTTGGTAAGGGTCATCAACTGACGCCTATTAAGGCATTATATCAAGATGGCTTCTTCGCGGCTCAGGAGACGCTGACGATGGTTGGTCCTCGTCAGCGGACGATAACTGGGCTGCGGATTCTAGGACCCTGTCGCGATCACAGCCAAGTTGAGTTGGCTTTTACGGACGCTATTTTCCTAGGTTTAGATATTCCGGTACGAAAAAGCGGCGATCACCGGGACTCTCCTGGCTGCTATCTTATCGGCCCTGCCGGAATGATCGAATTGAAACGTGGCGTTATTCGTCACGAGCGGCATGTTCACATGGGACCGGCTGATGCGGCCTATTACGGTGTGAAGGATGGCGACCGGATGAATCTCCGGGTCATGGGTGACTGTGGAGCCGTACTCGAAGGATTGCTTGTTCGACAAGGATCGGGCATCAAACTCGAAGTACATATCGATACGGACGAAGGCAACGCGGTAAATTATCCGGCTGCAAAAGGGTTTGAATTGTTCAAGTGATGGGGGTAGATCATGGCAAGTAATAATATGGAAGCGTTGGGGATGATCGAAACGAAGGGATTGATCCCTCTCGTTGAAGCATGTGATGCAATGCTAAAGGCGGCCAACGTGTCGTTGGTCGGCTGGACAAAAATTGGTAGCGGCATGGTCACCGCTTTGGTGGTTGGCGATGTTGCCGCTGTAAAAGCAGCAGTGGATGCGGGTTCGGCAGCAGCCAGCCGCGTCGGCGAGGTGATGGGGATTCAGGTTATTCCGCGCCCGCACGAAGACCTGGCGGGCATCCTACCAAAACCCAAGGCGGCGCCTGTTAAGGCTTAATATCAACCCCAATACGGAGCATAATAAAACATGGCTACAAATAACGTACGAACTAGTGAAGCGCTGGGCATGGTTGAAACTAAAGGTTATATCGCGGCTGTTGCTGCGACAGATGCGATGCTCAAGGCGGCGAATATTACGTTGGCTGGCCGCGTTGAAATCGGCAACGCTTTTGTGGCGATTTTTGTGCGAGGGGATGTGGGGAGCGTTCGAGCAGCTGTAGATTCGGGTGCCAAGGCTGCGGCTGAGAACGGCGAATTAATCAGTGCCCATGTCATTCCTCGTCCGGAAAAGAGTGTGTTGGAAACTTTTTTGAGCTAGTTCAAGGATGATATTTTAACGCGGAGCGTATGCCGTGAAAATCCTGGTTGCCAATCTTGGTTCGACGAGTTTCAAATACCGCCTCTATGACATGGAGGAGGAGAGACTGATTGCAAAAGGCGGTGTAGAACGTATTGGTTCCTCGGAATCAAAGGCGTTCGTCGAGTCTTCGGGCACCCGGCAGGATCTGACCATACAGGCTAAGGATCATGCAGTAGCAGTCAGACTTTGTCTGCAACAACTGACCGAACGCGGCTGTCTGGTTAATGCAGCCGAGTTGGGTGCGATTGGCTTCAAAGCGGTACATGCTAAGGGAGTCAGTGGAGTACAAAGGGTTGATGATGGGGTGTTGGCTGCGATGGAGGCTTACAACTCCGTTGCTCCGGCACACAATCCGCCCTATGTCGCAGCCATGCGATTGCTTGCCCGTGAATTGCCCGAAATTCCCTTGGTAGCTGCTTTTGAGACAGGATTTCATCAAACCATACCCGCAGTTGACCGTTATTATGCGGTACCCCGTGAATGGGCTAACAACTATGGGGTAATGCGGCACGGTTTCCATGGTGCGAGTCATCGTTACATTGCGACGCGAACGGCAGAGCTGCTGGGGCGGAATGATCTTCGGATCATCTCCTGCCATTTAGGCGGGAGTAGTTCGTTGTGTGCTATTCATTCTGGAAAATCTATTGCATGTAGTCTTGGAATGAGTCCGCAAAGTGGATTGCCGCACAACAATCGCGTCGGTGATTTTGATGTTTTTGCTTTGCCTGCTGTTATGGAAGGAACAGGAAAGAATTTAGATCAAATTTTGGATGAACTAGCCAACAAATCCGGTCTGTTAGGACTATCGGGATTTAATGACCTTCGCGACATTGAACAGGCTGCCGCGAAAAATGACGTGAATGCTCTTCTAGCTCTGGATGTGTTTATTGGTAGCGTGCGACACTATCTTGGAGCTTACCTAGTGGCTATGGCTGGAGCAGAGGTTCTTGTTTTCACTGGTGGAATAGGTGAAAATTCGGTTCGGATGCGTGAAGGTGTGTGTGCGAATCTCTCTTGGTTTGGAATTGAATTAGATCCCATGAAAAACGTTGCCGCCAAGGGTGAATCTACCATCCATAGCGCGGCCAGTCGCGTGCAAATTTGGACAATGCCCACAAACGAAGAAATTGTAGTGGCGCGTCAATCGCGCGATCTACTGGCGGGAGCCAAATAATGTTCGTCGCCAAGGTGACGGGTAGCGTGGTATCCACTCAAAAAGTAAAGACGATGACCGGCCATAAGTTGCTGGTAGTCGAACCTTTGCGAGTAGATCCTCAGTCACGCGATAAACTGATCGGAACAGGCCGGAGTTTTGTTGTGGTGGATACCGTAGGGGCCGGCCAAGGCGAAATGGTGTTAGTCGTACAGGGTTCCTCGGCTCGGCTTACACCCGAAACAGAGAAACTTCCGGTGGATGCAGCCATCATCGGCATAGTGGACACCGTTAACGTGGAAAACAAAATCGTCTTCTCGGCGCGAGCCGGTGAGGGTTGACAACAATGGTAGCGACTGAAGATATTATCCGTAACGTAGTGGCCCAAGTATTGACCCGTATGAAAACGCCTGGGTCTATATCTCCGGCCTCCAGCACTAACAAACTTCGCGGTGTATTTGCGGATGTGGACAGTGCGGCCGGAGCAGCGGTAGCCGCTCAGCGTGAGTTTGAGCGGCGAAGTATTGCTGACCGAAAAAAAGCGTTGGACTGTATTCGCAAAATATGCGTAGAGCGAGCTGATGAACTAGGTCGCGAAGAATTGGAAGAAACTAAGATTGGTCGGTTATCAGCCAAGATCGAAAAGTTAACGGTTGTAGCGGATCGAATTCCGGGTGTTGAGTTTTTGCGTACAGATGCGTACAGCGGTACGAATGGGGTAACGCTTGAAGATTATGCGCCATTCGGGGTTATTGGCGCCATCACTCCTGTTACGCATTCATTACCCACTCTCGCTTGCAATGCCATCAATATGTTGGCTGCGGGTAATGCTATCGTGGCTAATCCTCATCCGGGTGGAGCCAGGATCGCTGCTAAAGGAACTCATCTGTTTAACGATGCGATAGTTAAGGCTATTGGTATCGATAATCTTATCACGATTATCGAGAAGCCTACTTTGGAAAGTGCCCAAGCAATTTTTGATCATCGTGATATTCGGCTATTATGTGTTACCGGTGGTCCTGCAGTAGCACGAGCGGCACTGCGAAGCCCAAAAAGGGCAATTGTGGCCGGCCCTGGTAATCCGCCTGTGGTCGTGGATGAGACAGCCGATCTCGACAATGCTGCAAGATCTATTGTTGCGGGAGCAGCGTACGATAATAACTTGTTGTGTATTGGCGAGAAAGAAGTATTTGTTGTCGCCTCCATCTTCGATGAGTTGATGGATGCTATGAGTAAGTACAAGGCAGTTAAACTGGATGCAAATCAAATCGATGCATTGACCAAGGCTTCGTTCATTAAGGATGATAAGGGTAATTTGCTAACGAATAAAGATTTAGTTGGGCAGGATGCATCTTTTCTGGCAGCTAAAATAGGTCTACACGTACCTGCCGATACAGAATTACTCTTTGGCGAAACGGACGAGCATAATCCTTTTGTCGATCACGAGCAGATGATGACGTTTGTGCCGTTCGTGCGAGTGAAAGATGTAGATACAGCTATCGCTTTAGCAAAAAAGTATGAGCATGGATATCGTCATACGAGTATTATTCATTCGAGGAATATAGATACGATAACGCGAATGGGTCGAGAAATGGATACCACACTATTTGTACAAAATGGTCCTAGCGTAGCTGGCCTGGGTAGTGGTGGCGAAGGATATCTCAGTTTCTCTATTGCTACGCCGACTGGAGAGGGTGTAACGACGCCTCTCACCTTTACACGAGTACGCCGATCGACAACTGTCGGTAGTATGAGGGTGGTTTAGTATGCAATTAGGTAAAGTTGTCGGCCATGCAATATCAACCGTTAAACATCCGACACTCAACGGATGGAAAATGGTATTAGTGCAGATGCTTACGACGGACAGCAAACCTGATGGCGAACCTGTTCTGGCGATAGATGCATTAGGTGCAGGTAGTGGAATGACGGTGTTGTTGACTACAGATGCAGTTTTAGTCCGTGAAATGGTTAGGGCAAAAAACTCGCCAATCCGTTTTGCGGTAATGGGGTTGGTAGATGAAACTTGAAAGGCATAGCACGGTATCACAAGCAAGCGCTCGATGGGCGTTTGGTAGAGACCGTCCTCATGCTTTTATTGATGCAGCCGTGACGTCCATGGAACGAGAAGGGCTATCCGTTCGAGAAGTATCGTTACAGTCACCACCATTTGAATCAGTTCGTAACATTGCTGTACAAATTAGTGACGGTAAATTAGTAGGCAGTGTTATTTTTTCGCATGTACCTTCAATTGTTACTTGTATAGCAAACAAGGTTCCCGGAGTCCGTGCTGTAATGGTCAGCACTGTTGGTCAGGCCGCTCTTGCGTCTATTGAACTGTCAGCTAATATGTTTATTGTAGAAATGCCTGGGCGAACGTACTACGAGATCAAACAGTTTCTACGTGTTATTCATGACGCAAAGCCGGAACTGAACTCTATGCTTGCTCGAATTTTAGAGGAGTTGGACGGTCGTGCGCATCGCTGAAGTAATTGGGACTGTAACTCTCTCACGTGTTCATCCATCCCTTATTGGCTCGCGTTGGCTTGTCGTAGTTCCCTTTAGCCTCAGAGGATTAAAAGACGAACAAGCCGATGGCGAAGAACTGATTGCTTATGATGAGTCCGGAGCAGCCCCCGGACTTAAGGTGGCGTTGGGAGAAGGTGGCGAGGCGGCAGCTCCATTTCTCCCGAATAAAAAACCTGTAGATGCGTACTGTGCTGCGATACTGGATCGCATCATGATTACCGAGTGAGACAACCATGAACGAACATAAGCTTAAAGAACAAATTTGTGAAATCGGTCGTCGCCTATATAACCGTGGATTCGCAGCAGCGAATGACGGTAATATAACCGTTCGATTAAATGATAAAGAATTGCTCTGTACACCGACCATGGTATCTAAAGGTTTTATGAAGCCCGAAGATATTTGTAAGGTCGATTATGAGGGCAAACAACTGGCTGGGTCAAAGCGTCGTACCAGTGAAGTGTTGTTACATCTAGCTGTATATCGTAATCGTCCTGATGTGAATGCTGTAGTACATTGTCATCCGCCCCATGCCACCGCTTTTGCGGTATCACATGAGCCAATTCCGAAGTGTGTGTTGCCGGAAGTGGAGGTGTTTCTCGGTGAAGTTCCTATAGCAAAGTATGCTACGCCAGGAGATCAACGTCTTCCCGATACAATTGTTCCATATGTTAAAGATTGTAACACTATCCTGTTGGCAAATCATGGAACGGTTAGTTTTGGCCCTGAGTTAGAGAATGCTTATTTTAATACTGAAATTATTGATGCTTATTGTCGCATTCTTATACTTTCGAAAATGCTTGGTCGCGTAAACTACTTTGGAAATCAAGAAACTCGTGAGCTACTAGAGTTTAAGAAGCGCCTCAAGCTTGATGACGTTCGTTTTCGCGATGAAGACAATTGTACCTTGTGTGGACCTAGTAGTTTCGACGAATCCTACAGTGATTTCGTGCCTCAACCTGTCGCGTTTCAGCCGGAGTGTGCTCCAGGCGTAGGTCCATGTGAATTAGGTAATTCGGCGCTGAAAGCCAACCGAGAAGCCAATAAAACAACACC
Organism: Planctomycetia bacterium; assembly: GCA_009918525.1. GTDB lineage: Bacteria > Planctomycetota > Planctomycetia > Gemmatales > Gemmataceae > RGDT01. The sequence continues at coordinate 2,001 of RGDT01000080.1, read as the reverse complement.
GGATATGGAAGATCTGGTTCGTACCATTACCGATCAGGTAATGGCTGCTCTACAAAGGGCGTGAAAGGTGAATAATGGACGGTAAGACAGGTCAGCGAGTATGGTTAATTCTCAGTTTGGTAGTTTTGGTGCTACTTATCGGGGCTTTAGCCGCGTATGTACTGATAGGCGTTCTTGGAGAATGGGAGACTCAAGCCAACGCACTTACCTTGGCACGACGGATAATTTTGGCCGTATGGGCACTTACTGCGAGCTCGATTGTTCTAACTCGTGTGACCGTATTCGGTTGGTCTTTTCGACGCTATTTTCGTTGGGATGGTGAAGGTGATCCACCTCCTGGTGCACCTCGTCCCACGCGTGCTCCATGGTATAAATCGCCTTCTGCTAGTTTTGGTTTCACCGTTGCTATCGTTTCTATAACCGGTGCAGCCGTGTCTGCTACAGTTATCCTGTACCTTCTTATGGATTGGGTTGGCTGGGATGTTTTTTCCCTAGTTGCGAAAATTCTTTGGGGTTCATGGTGGGTTCTTTTGATCGGGTTGGTTCTGGCTCGGGTGACAATCTTCGGCATCCAACGCCGCAACTCGGTATCATCGGGGAATAGTAAGTCATGAAAATCAGCATCATTGGTGGTGGTGGATTGGTTGGTAGTAGTGCAGCTTATGCTCTACAAACCGGAGGAGTCGTCAGTCATGTTTGTCTTATTGACGCCAATGCTGATGCAGCCAAAGGTCATGCTTATGAGTTGTTGAATGCCTCAGCCTTAACCAAAGATGTACGTGTATCTGCAGGTACTATGGAGGATATATCTACCACCGATATTGTTGTGATCACTGCAGGATTGCGACGTAAGCCAGACGAAAGCCGTCTCGATCTTATTAATCGTAATGTTGACTTATTCCTTACCCTGTTAGCCGATGTAACGAAATCGGGACTGAAAAAGAACGCGTATCTAGTTGTTGTGAGTAATCCTGTCGATGTCCTGACTTATTTGGCCGTACAGCGGTCAGGATTGCCCTGGCAACGAGTTTTGGGTCTAGGAACACAACTGGATACGGCTCGCTTCCGTGGAACTCTAGGCAAAGCCTTGCAAGTACCTCCGTCACAGGTGAACGCGATCATTCTAGGTGAACATGGTGACACAATGGTGCCTATCTGGTCGAGTGCCACCATCAATGGTTTGCAACTTGACAAGTGGCCTGGATATACGCCTGCTCTGGGCACAAAGTTATTTGAGGAGACGAAAACTGCTGGCTCGACTTTGATCAAGCTCAAGGGCGGGTCTGGCATGGCTGTTGGCCACTCCATCCGTGAAGTGATTGAAACGATTGTATTAGACAGCCGACGTGTTTTACCTGTTAGCACCCTCCAGCATGGTCTATATGGTGTACGTGATGTATGTTTGTCTGTGCCTACCATTGTTGGTTGTGGTGGGTGTCGTCAACAGCTAGAGATAGCGGTCACACCAAAAGAAGCGACTGGGATTCAACAATCAGCTCGTGTATTGCGCGAAATTATCGAACAGGTTGAATCCCGAATTGGTCGAGTGCGTAACGAAGGATCGTCTACAGAAGTTCCTAGTGGAAATGCGGTTCCTCGTTCGGGAGCTCGTCCTATTCCTCGTTCAGCATGGGGAAAGAGCTGAGGTTCTCGTGTGACAGAATATATTGACCAAAACTATCGTAAATCTGCGTAAACTATTTGTCAGTATAGCCACGGATGCCTGAGGTTGTGATATGCTAAAGTCGTTGGATGAAAAATTAGCTCGTATTCATGCAGATCCCAAAGGATGTAAAGATTTTATTCTTGCTGACGCCAAAGATGCTGATATGGCATTGTCAATCGGTGCGCCAGGACGTTCGCCTGAATCACATCCCGGTGAGGTCAAATATCGCAGCTTGAACGAGTTTCGCGAAATAATTGCGCAGATTGTCGAACAGCGAATGGTTGATATTATGCTCATGTCGGCATCTACGAGTGAAGTGTTGACTATTCATCGCC
>RGDT01000079.1 GCA_009918525.1 Planctomycetia bacterium | reverse complement strand
AACCGATTACCAGCGTTGTCGGGTCCCGTCCGAAACGAACCGGCGAGCCGCACTTGAGGAACTTCTATGACGCCTGTAAAGTGGCAAAGTACCCCAGAAGGAGCCGCAAGCGCGTCATGGATAACGCTTCGATCGTCGTTCGCGGGGCACGCGAACATAATCTTCGTAACGTCGATCTTGTCCTACCTCGAAATCAACTCGTTGTCTTCTCCGGGGTGTCGGGGTCCGGCAAGTCATCGCTGGCATTCGACACGCTCTACGCCGAAGGGCAAAGACGCTACGTCGAGTCACTGTCCAGCTATGCCCGCCAGTTCATGGGGCAGATGCAAAAACCGGATGTCGATTACCTGGGTGGCTTATCCCCATCCATCTCTATTCAACAGAAAACCGCCGGACGCAACCCACGCTCGACCGTCGGCACCGTGACCGAGATTCACGATTATTTACGTGTTCTGTACGCTCGCGTAGGCCAGGGACACTGCCCGACTTGTAACCAACCCATCACCGCCCAGACTCGTGAACAGATTGTCCAACGCATCCTCGCCATGCCGAGCGGCAGCCGTTTCCTTATCCTCGCTCCCGTGGTCCGCGGCCAAAAAGGTGAATATAAGGATCTCTTCGCCGATATGCTGCGTCGCGGGTTTATCCGCGCTCGTGTCGATGGAACGGTAGTGAAACTCACGGATGATTTGAAACTCGACCGCAAAATCAAACACGATATCGAAATTGTCATCGACCGCTTGAAAAACGACGCTGCCAGCCGAGCGAGGATTGCCGAAGCAGTAGAGCAGGCGTTGGCGTTGGGAGAAGGATCGCTGATAGTCGCTGTTGAACCGGAGAGGCGAGCGGGAGAGTTGTCCTCCCAGAGTGGCGAGCCTGGGACGCCGGTTCCCGGAGCTACCAACGACACGCTCTATTCGGCTCACTATGCTTGTACGACGTGTAATACCAGTTATGAACCACCGACACCCCAGCTATTCAGCTTCAACAGTCCACATGGGATGTGTCCCGATTGCGATGGGCTAGGTACGCGATATAGCTTCGACCCCGAAGTGTTGATTCCCGATCCGACGAAAAGTTTTTATGCCGGGGCCATCCCACTCGTCGGTTCGCTACGAGAAATGGGAAGATGGCGAAGACATATTTTTGAGGGTGTAGCTCAAACATTAGGAATCGATCTCAAACAACCTTGGAATAAGCTACCCCAACAACATCGCGAGTGGATTCTCAACGGCACAGGGGAACAGCACATTACCTGGGAGTGGAAGCAACGTCGCGGCGTTTGGAAGCATGGAGGCAAATGGACCGGAGTACTACCCGATCTGCTGGCCCAGTTCAAAAAAACGACGGCCGGTCCTCGCCGCATGCAACTCGAAAAATATATGCGAGTGATGCGCTGTCCGAGTTGTCATGGTCAGCGTCTTAATTCGCAGGCGCGGTCCGTTACGGTTGGCGGCAAAACACTCGTTGAACTGTGTGAAATGCCAGTCGGCGAGTTGGGACAGTGGTTGCGTTCAGACGGCGAACTAGAGCAATCTTTCACGCCGGTCGAGCACATCATCGCCATTGAAGTGTTGAAAGAACTTCGTGGCCGGGTTGGTTTTTTACTGAACGTCGGATTGGATTATCTATCGCTCGACCGCAGCGCGCCGACGCTTTCGGGGGGTGAAGCCCAACGCATCCGCCTAGCGGGACAAATCGGCTGCGGGTTGGTCGGTGTGTTGTACATTCTCGATGAACCGAGTATAGGCCTGCATCCGCGCGACAATGAGCGACTCTTAAAATCGCTCGAATCGCTACGCGATCTAGGGAACACTGTTCTTGTTGTGGAACACGACGAAGACACCATGCGCCGCGCCAACCACATCGTCGATTTTGGCCCCGGCCCCGGCGTCCGTGGTGGTTATGTTATTGCCAACGGCACGTATAATGATGTTATCGCAAGCGAACAATCTCTCACCGGCGCGTATCTGTCCGGCCGCAAACAAATCGAAGTGCCCAAGAACCGCCGACTACCCAGCGAACGCAAGTTGACGATCGTAAACGCACGCCATCACAACTTGAAAAATCTGACGATCGACATACCGTTGGGGCTGTTCGTGTGCGTGACCGGTGTGAGCGGCTCCGGCAAATCCTCGCTGGTGAACGATATCTTACGCGAAGGGTTATGGGCGACTCTTAAGCGTTCACCGGATGAAGACGCAGATGAAGAGGTTTGCCATGAAGTCGGCGCACACGACCGGATTGATGGCGTTGAACAGATCGACAAGGTAATTGACATTGATCAAACACCGATTGGCCGCACGCCGCGTTCCAATCCAGCGACGTATATCAAAGTATTCGACGAAATCCGCGCTTTGTTTGCAACACTTACCGAATCGAAAGTACGTGGCTACCAACCGGGCCGATTTAGTTTCAACAAACCCGGCGGACGCTGCGAGGCGTGCGAAGGTAATGGCTCTAACAAGTTAGAGATGGATTTTCTGGCCGATGTATGGGTAACATGCCCTGTGTGTGAGGGAAAGCGGTTCAACCGCGAAACATTGCAGGTCAAATATAAAGGCAAGTCGATCCATGACGTGCTGGAAATGGACGTGCAAGAGGCTCTTGACCACTTCCAGAACGTCCCCAAGATTCGCCCCATGTTGCAAACTCTGCACGACGTCGGCCTCGATTATGTCAAGCTAGGTCAACCCGCGCCGACCTTGTCCGGCGGCGAAGCGCAACGCGTCAAACTAGCCCGCGAACTTTGTCGCCGCTCGACTGGACGTACGCTGTACATTCTCGACGAGCCGACGACTGGGTTGCATTTCGAGGACATCAGCAAACTATTGAGCGTGCTGCATGGCTTCGTCCAGAACGGTAATAGTGTTGTCGTGATCGAACATAATCTGGATGTGATCAAGACAGCCGATTGGATCATCGATCTCGGCCCAGACGGCGGGACACGCGGAGGCGAGTTGGTCGTCACCGGCACACCCGAGACGGTCGCGCAGTGCAAGGCTAGTTTCACGGGCCAAGCACTGATGCCGCATCTGAAACCTCGAAAAGTCGAGAAACCCAAAGCAAGTAAAAACAAAAAAGCACCGAAAGAATCACCAGAGATTCGCTCTCTCAAAGTGGAGGGAGCCGGGCAACATAACCTCAAGGATGTTGATGTTGAATTACCGCGCGGCCAAATGAGTGTTTGTTGCGGACCTTCGGGGTCGGGAAAGTCGTCGCTGGCATTGGACACGATCTACGCCGAAGGCCAACGACGTTACATTGAATCGCTGAGCGCCTACGCCCGGCAGTTTCTCGGTCAGATGCAAAAGCCTCGCGTCACACACGTCAGCGGATTGTCGCCTGCCATCGCAATCGAACAGAAAAGCGCATCGCGAAGCCCACGTTCGACGGTCGGCACGATCACGGAGATTCACGATTATCTACGCGTATTATACGCTCGATTAGCACAACCTCACTGCCCCGCCTGCAACATTGCCGTCGGCACCACGACCACGGATGAAATTATTGACCGCATCATGAGCTTGGCCGAAGGAACCAAGTTATATTTGTTGGCTCCCTTGGAACGCAAAGGACAAGAAAAATATGATACGCTTCTTGAGGATGCCCGCAAAGCCGGATATGTGCGCGTCCGTATCAATGGAAACAGCTACGGCATCGATGAAGCACCTGACATTGACCATCGCCGCAAGCATGAAGTTGAGATCGTAGTAGACCGCGTGATTGTGCGAGCGACCCAGCGCGGCCGAATTGCCGAGAGTGTCGAAAAAGCACTGGACCTGGGCAAAGGCGTCATCCGTGTCGCATACGTGGAAGAAGGACGAAAAGAACCCGACTGGCGTGTCACACGTTATAGCCAACATTTTGCATGTGAAAAGTGTGGTCGAGGTTTCGAGCCACTTAATCCGCATCATTTTTCGTTCAATGCCCCGCTTGGTTGGTGTGCAGCCTGCGAAGGATTGGGTGTACAACAGGGCGCGAGTCAGGCATTGGTTGTTCGCGATCCCCGTTTGAGCCTTCGAGTTGGGGCCTTGGCGGCATGGCCGGACTTTAAGGCTAACCGCGACTTTGCCATATTTGCTGAAGCGTTAGCTTATCATGTTGGTTTTTCATTAGATACTCCTTTCCAACAACTCGATGGAGTACATCAACGAGCGATATTGCAAGGAACAGGTGATGACTGGATCGCTTTGGACGATGTCTCGGGAATCAAATTTCAATACAAGGGCATCTTCCCCGCCGTGGACGAGGCAACTCGTGTCAGCATGGCCTACCGCCAACGGCTCGATCAACTCGTCACCGAGGTCCCCTGCTCCACTTGCCACGGCTCGCGCTTGAAACCCGAAGCATCAGCCGCACGTCTGCCCCTGAGCGAAGTTGGGTTGACGATGCAACAGCTATGTGCCTTGCCGCTGGCAGACACCTTGCATCAGTTCGAGAAATTCACGCCAACACCCACACAACAAAAGATCGCCGGGGAACTACTTCGCGAGATCGGGAATCGCTTACGGTTTCTGGTCGATGTCGGACTGGATTATGTGACGCTCGACCGAGCCGGGCCGACCCTATCCGGCGGCGAATCGCAACGCATCCGCTTGGCGAGTCAGGTAGGCAGCGGGCTGACTGGAGTGCTGTACGTTCTCGACGAACCGACTATCGGCCTCCACCCGCGCGACAACGGCCGACTACTCGGCGCTTTGCAAAAACTACGCGACCTGGGCAACACTTTGGTATTGGTCGAACATGACCGAGAAGTTATTGCCAACGCTGACTACCTTCTCGATTTCGGCCCTGGTGCAGGGGACCTAGGTGGTACTATCACAGCACGAGGCACTCCCTCACAGATAGTCAAAAATAAATCATCACTCACCGGACAATATTTAAGCGGTAAAAAAGCTATTTCTGTGCCGACTAATCGCCGTATCAAGGATGATCGTGGTCCGCATTTGATGGTCAAAGGAGCAAGGCAAAACAACCTGCGAGGGATCGATGTAGCATTTCCGCTTGGAGCGTTCGTCGCTGTCACGGGGGTGAGCGGCTCGGGAAAATCCTCGTTAGTCAACGAGGTGTTGTATCAGACGCTCGCCCGCCGCTTGCATCGCGCCCGTTTGCCTGTAGCCGCGCACGATGACATTGTCGGACTCGAACAGGTGGATAAAGTTATCAACGTCGATCAGGACCCCATCGGCAATACTCCATCGAGTAATCCGGCTACATATACCGGGGTGTTCGATCTCATTCGCGAGCTATTCGCCCGTTTACCGATGGCTAAGGTCCGCGGCTATCAGGCGAAGCGATTCAGTTTCAACAAGCCCGGCGGACGATGCGAAGCGTGTGAAGGGAACGGGCAGAAAAAAATCGAGATGCACTTTCTACCGGATGTGTGGGTCAATTGCGACGTATGCGACGGAAAACGCTACAATCCCGAAACTCTACAGATATTGTACAAAGGCAAGTCGATCAGCGATGTATTGAACATGCGCATCAGCGAGGCGTTGGAGGTGTTCGAAGCCGCTCCCAAAATTCGCACGGTGCTACAAACGCTCGCTGATGTTGGGTTGGGCTATCTTTCGCTCGGTCAGGCGGCTCCAACTCTATCGGGCGGCGAAGCGCAGCGCGTCAAACTGGCTGCCGAACTTGCTCGGCCGAGTACAGGACGGACGGTTTATCTGCTCGACGAACCTACCACAGGTCTCCACTTCGATGATATTGCCAAACTATTGGAAGTGTTAAACCGATTGGTCGATCTTGGCAATACCGTTATTGTGGTCGAACATAACCTCGATGTGATCAAGACGGCTGATTGGGTGATTGACATGGGGCCAGAGGCCGGACCGGGGGGCGGGACGGTGGTAGTGGCTGGATTGCCGGAAAAGGTGGTCGCCGCCTGGATAAATGGTGCCCCGTCGCATACAGCGGAGGCGTTGGCACCAGTAATAAAGGCTGGCCCGTTTGTCGCGCGGTTGAAGTACGATCCGTTTGCCTCTCAGAGGACTGACGGTCCAAGCAACCCTAGCCAACTAGAAGATCCAACCATCGAAGACGCGGCCATGCCGTGGGAGTCGGACGGCAAGCGTTGGCACACCGTGGAGCGTCTGAGCCATCAGGGCAAACCGTGCCGCTGGGAAGGCACAATCCTTGGCTGGCTCGACGAACTTATTCACGGGGCTGGTGAGTTCGCGCCGACGGACTGGAGCGAACGAACCGTTGTTGAAATTACTGGCTCCGTTAAGAGCCACGGTTGGTTCCTACACGCAATGACCGGGCAAGAATGGCTTGTGCGGCTGGTGTTTCGCGTCGGCCGCAATGCCTTCAAGGAAGACGCCCTCGTTGAGTCGCTGGGTATTAAATCGCTCAACGACTCGGCCCATTTAGGTTTGCCGGTCTATTCGCCTGAGCCGCGTGTTTGGATCACCGAAAGTAAAGGCCCCTGGGCGTCGGTCACTTTACAAGTCCACAAACTTAGCGAGATCGACACCCCCGCTTTTCGCGAATTCTTGAAGAAAGCAGCCGCATCGTTTCACACTTTGATCGGACGGTTGGAACAAAAACCGGAAGATCTGATGCCGTGGAAGCGACTCGGCGAGAAATGGCACCTCGGAGAAAAGGGGTTTCCGGTCGGTCGCAAACTCCGTTGGGATCGACCGGCACTGCCGAAAGTGCTGGAAATGGTGCGTAAGATCGACACGCAATTAGAAATCCAGTGGGACCAGCGTGACCACATCACCCTTCGATTACCTGGTATCTCCCGCGGTTGGGGCTTCATCAAAACCAAGGACTCCGATGTCTTGGAATGCCGCTTCCTAGGAAAACGCGGCCAATTCAACCTGGCACGGCTCGAAGGGTTAGGGGCCGGCGTCGATTTGGACGACAAAAACGGCGGGACTGTCATGACACTGGCGTTCACTCAATCACCTGCTGGGCCACAGGCAACCAAGTTACTTCAGGTTCTACAGGAGCACGCAGCTGGTTTCCGTGAGACATTTGGGCCTGGAGCCGATTCCCTCGCCGGATGCTGAATGTCGATCGCAAAACGGAAAACGAATGTTGTTGGCTTGTTGTGACGAATAGCTGAATCGAACCCAGATAACGACCGATGAAACGGATTCCGTTGGTCTTTCTCTGCTTTTTCGGCGACTCTGCGGTTTTTCAAGCTATTCGCCACAACAAAACTACATCTGAAGGAGTTTGAGCCTTACAACATTGAGAGCGAGTTTCGCGGCCCGACGACGAATGTCAGCCCGCGTACCGAGCCAACTAAACGAGGTGTGCGATGTGCCACCCTCCCAGGCCAAACCGACATAGACCATTCCGGCAGGTTTGTCCGGTCCCAGATCGCCCGGCCCCGCTACGCCTACCGCACTGACCGCGAGATCAGATCGCAACCGCACGCGACAGCCCGCTGCCATCGCCTCTGCGACTTGTGCCGATACAACCCCGGCAGCGTCGATCACTTCGCTAGGGACGCCTAGTAGCTCTTGCTTCAATCGGTTGTCGTAGGCAACGATGCCGCCCAGAAAAGCCGCTCCACTGCCGGGCACGGTGGTAAGTAGCTCACCGACCAGCCCGCCCGTTAACCCCTCAGCAACGGTCAGGGTCTTGCGCCGTTGCTTCAGAAGGTTCATGACGGCGTGCTGTAACTCTTCGTCATCAACGCCGAACACCAACTCGCCCAGCCGTTCGCGAATCGTTGCCTCAATTGGATCGGCAATACGCATAGCCTCATCACGAGTTGCGCCGTGTGCAAGAATGCGAAGCGCGATGGTCGCATCGCTGACAGTAATACCGACTTCAGGGACATGCCCGCGCCGCGTGAGGTCAAAAAGCTTTTCCTCAACGTGTGACTCGCCGGCTCCGAACGTGTTGATTTTGCGTTCGACCAAAACACCACCGCCCAGTCCCAACGCCAACAGACGCGGTAGGACGCGATCGTTGAACATGGCAAACATTTCGTTGGGTACACCCGGCATTGCTGCTACGACGGCGTCGCCCAGATTCATATACACGCCCGGGGCGGTGCCACGCTCATTTATTATCGGTTCTGCACCAGCAGGAAACATGGCCTGGACCCGGTTGCGTTCCGGCATGACACGCCCACGTTTCGCGAACATCTCTTCGATACGTTTGCACGAGTCCGCGTCAAAAACCAAAGCCACCCCACCAGCCACAGCCAAGGCTTCGCGGGTGAGATCGTCCTGAGTCGGCCCCAGTCCGCCAGTGATGAGAATCACCTTCGCCCGGCGTGAAGCGATACGAAACGCATCGATATTCGCCTCAAGATCGTCGGCTATCGTTGTATGCCAACCGACCACCAAGCCATTTTCCGCAAGACGACGACTGAGCCACTGTGAATTAGTATCGAGATTACGTCCACTGGTGATTTCGCTGCCAATAGAGATTATTTCGCACTTCATGGATAAACAGTCCTGTCGGCGATTTTCGATATTGTAGGGCTGAATAAGACGATAGCCCGCTAGGATCATTTTTCGAGTGGTTTCGATTTCATGCTTCAACCGATCACATGGTTAGCGGATTGTTCACCTAGGGAGGGTTGCGTCCGTGATTACCGAATTTAATGTTCTCGCACTTATGAAGGGTGAAGAAATTTACCTTTACGTTTATGACGATGAAAGTCGTTCTGCGTTATCAGAGGTTTTTCGCACTCAGGCAGCCGATCATCGATTGGCCTTCAGTTGGTTCGATGCGGCTGTGATGCTCCGCAAGGCAGAACAACAGGTCACGTTACCACCATCGCGATAGCACACAAAATCTATCGCAGGGATTTCTTCAGATGGTTCCAAGAGATACGGTAAGAACCTTTACTGTTAACTATTTATGGATCGTGTGATCTGACCAACCATTTGCGTCTCGAAGCGGTGGGTCTGAATCTGGTCTCAAGTTTCGTCTGTCAACCGGAGTTGTGTTAATGCACGCGGAAATTGTAGATTTTCTGCAACATCTGAGCGTCGAAAAAAACGCTTCCGCGTATACTATTAAGTCTTATCGTGAAGATCTCACCCAAGCTATAGATTTTTTCATCTCCCAACTAGGTGATCCACAGGCGAAGCCAAGGCAAGTCAGCACTCGTCATGTACGAGCCTTTGTTGCTCATCTCAGTGAACAATATGCACGCAGTACGATAGCTCGAAGACTCGCCGCGGTGCGTTCATGGTTCCGTTTTCTATGCCGACAGGGGATCTTAGTCACAAATCCCGCGATGAGTGTACGCGGTCCACGCCAACAAAAACATTTGCCGGTCGTGCTCGACGACACTCAGATCGTCAAGCTGATTGAGGCCACCTCCAATCATGCGACGGAGCTTGCTTCTTCGCCCAATTCTCCCAAGAATCTACAACCATCTCTCCTGGCTCTGAACCTACGCGACAGGGCCATTTTGGAAACTCTCTATTCTGGTGGTGTTCGCGTTGGAGAACTGGTTGCACTCGACCTCAACGACCTTGATCTCGACGCGGGATTTGCCACCGTTCGTGGCAAGGGTCGAAAAGAACGATTAGCGTTGCTCGGACCGCAGGCTGTTGAGGCCCTAAAGACCTGGCTCGCCAGCCGTGGAGCGGTATCTCCCCGTGCGTCCTCTCAATCGGCTGTTTTTCTCAATAAATTTGGCACACGCCTCACGACCCGAAGTGTCGCTCGACTGCTGGAAAAATATGTCGCGACCAGTGGGGTTGGAGGCGATACCACCCCTCACACGCTACGTCATACCTTTGCCACTCACCTGCTCGACGCTGGAGCCGACATTCGGTCGGTACAGGAACTTCTCGGACACAAGAGCCTAGGAACTACTCAAATTTACACCCATGTTAGCACTCAACGACTGCGTGAAAGTTACGACAAAGCGCATCCCCGCGCCTGACCGACTCCAACGACCCTCACCGGAGGTGATATCATGAACGGCTCCCGCTTCGTCCCGCTTGTTTTGCTGGCCTTGTTCGTGGCCAGGACAACCACCGCTGCCGATATCACCTGGCGCACGGATTATGCCAAGGCCCTTCGCGAAGCATCGGCAACGGGTAAACCAATGATCGTCGTGGTCGGCACCGAGGAATGTCACTGGTGCCGACAACTGGAAACGCGTACCTTCTCTGTCGCCGAGATCACGAAACTGCTTAATGAACGATTTGTCGTTTACAAACTCGACGCGAATCGCCAACCCGAATTGGCGATGGCGTTGCGTACTCAGGTTTACCCGAGCATGTATTATGCTTCGCCCTCTGGAAACATCGTCGGGCATCAGGAAGGATTTCTGGAAGCAGAGCCGTTCCGCAAAAAGCTTGTGGAATTGATCGCATCGGTGGGCACACCCGAATCGATGCAGCGTGACTATGAATTAGCCAACAAGGCGGTCAAAGAAGGAGATCAGGCGCAGGCGTTGAAGTTACTGCGTCAAGTCCTCGAAGATGGAAAAAATCGCCCCGTGCAGGTACAGGCACGAAAGCTCATCGATGATTTAGAAATTGAAGCCAGAGGTTATGAAGCCAAAGCACGCGATATGGTCGGTCGCGGTCGCAAATCCGAAGCGATGGCGGAGTTGATGAAGCTTGATCGCTCCTATCCGGGTACTCCGGCGGCTCGTGAGGGAAAACAACTTCTCCTCAAGTTGACCACACCCGTCGAATCGGATCGTGCGGCAGTAGCTTCAGACATGCTGGAGCTAGCACGCCGTGATTACAGGTCACGCCAGTTCCTGGCATGTCTAGACCGCTGTGAGGCGATAGCCGCCCAATACGGCGATACCAATGCCGCGATCGATGCTGACAAGTTGGCCATTGAGATCAAAGCGAACCCTGAGTGGTCGAAAGAAGTATGTGATCAGTTGGCAAACCGTCTGGGTTCGATGTACCTGTCTCTGGCTGAAACCTATGTGTCCAAGGGGAATCCTGAACAGGCTGTGTTGTATCTCGAACGAGTGGCAACCATGTTCCCCGGATCGCGAAACGCGGAATTGGCTCGAATGCGATTACTCCGCTTGAAGGATGTGCCGACGGACAGGTGAGGGCTGATGGGGATGGAGCCATGAGGTCCAGAGAGGGAGGTACGCGGGAGCCTACCGCCTCTCTGGACCTTGTTTAGTTTTCATTCGTTTAAGGGAAGAGAAGGGGGCCAACTGTCACAATGGGGCGAACAGGAACAATTGGCCCAATCGGATCAATGGGGTAATATCCCAGACGAGATGGACAATAGTAGTAGTATACGCGCAGATACGGGTCGAAGTAGTGATAGCGTGCATATACGGGGTCCCAGCGACGATGTTCCCAGTGTGTGTGAGTGCGTCCGGGATAGTAATAACCACCGGTGTAGCGGATGCCGTGAGCGTGGTAGTAGGGGCGTACGGAGAATGATGCACCGCCGACTGGCCCACGAACTGTTAGGGTTTGGGCGTGGACAGTCGAGCTTGTCATCAAGCCGAACACAAACAACGAGGCAGCAAGCATCAGCCGTTTCATGGCTGTCTCCTTCCGAAGACTAGGTTCATTCAGGGGTTGTGTCGCGAGGAGTTTTGTTGGGTTGCTCCTCACACCCCTGGAATGAACTTGGAGACCTTACTTGCGCGGATTTGTAACGGGATTGATCGAGTCCCTACTTTTTTTCGGTTTGCTTTCGGTCGATTTCCCTACGAGATCATCGACACTGATTGTCTCCAGGTGAGCACGAACGGATTCGGCTGTCTGCTTACATATAGCTTCGAGACGATTGTTGATGGTGGCATTGCCGATTTTTTTGCCGGCGTTAAAGCCGCGTAGTCCATCCTCATCGATAGCCTCGATGATGTCCGCCAGGGAAATTTGAGCGGCAGGACGAGCGAGCTTATAACCGCCTCCTGGTCCCTTTACGGAGGTCAGCAGCCCCTTTTCGACCAGCGGTTTGAGAACTTTGAGCAAGAATCGCTCGGGAATTTTGCGGACTTCCGCGATCTTCTTCGACGCGACAGGGTCCGTCAAATCCTTCTGTTGCGTCAGGTAAGCGACGGCCTGAAGAGCATAACTGCTCGCCTTGGTAAGCTTCATGTTCACCTCGCGTCAACCCGGTCTGCGCGGGGACGCACCGGGAAGCCTGCTCCTAGTAATTGGCGTGGAAAAGGTTCCTTCCTCCCATTACGCCGTAGGCCCTTCATAGGCCCCAACCTCCGCCCCGGTATGGAGGTCTCTAAACGACGAGTCTAAATCTCAGGTTATAGCTGATCCCTACAGGTGACAAGAACCGAAAATCCAAAATCATCCTCCTTGATAGTCCTTGCTGTCAATCACGACTCCCACTACGCACGCCGCAGGTAGACTTCTCCCTTTATAGTCCACCAGTCCACGCCGCAAATGCAAACGCCACATAAGTTTGCCGCGATAAGGTCTTACCCCGAACAGTACCGCAGCGCATCGTTTGTTCTCGCCATCCGTTGCTGTAACGGTCTCCATACTCTCGCCAGGCCCGATTCCTTTGGCATCAATATTTGTTCTGCCCTCAATCCATTCTCGACGATCCCCACGGCGTCGATCCCGTGTTACAGGATACCACTTGGCCGGACCTCCAAAAAATTGTTCGTTACCAGCCACTAAAACCGTAAGGGGTGCTGACCCGGCACGGCCGTCCCAGTGACGGTCGTAATAGTTATCGATGGGATGAAAGCGATATTCTTTGCTCACATTCTTCAAGCGTAGATGCAACACCAGCGAATCGTTCTCGCATGGTTGCGCTTCCTCCGCTCCCTCGACGAACACGCCGATTTTCTTTCGCTCAACACGGAATGGCGTCACTTCCAGATCCCCGATCAGCAATGTTTCTTTCAGCCGAACCTGTAGATGATCCGGCAAGACAGCCAATGCGTCGGCTTTCTTGAAGTTCAAACTCAGCTTGTCCTTACGCACACCAGGATTATCACCATCCACATCCGGCATCCGGTCGAACAGACTTGGAGGCACTGCCGTCAATCGCATGTACAAAAAAACCGCCACGGCAGTGATGCCTAGTGCGTAGAAGACCAGCGGGAAGATCACGAGGGGAAAGAACCAGTCCACCTTGGGCGCCGGCTTCGTCCGTTTGACTTCGCCACCTATCGGGCCGCTCTCCGACTCAGGGGGGACCACGTCCGGCATCCGAACATCGGGCGTAGTGACGGCATTCATATAGGGCGACCACCCTGTCTGGGGCGTTGGCGGTGCCTGGGGCGGTGCTGCGTCCGTCACGGCATTACTCGGCACAACAGCAGTCGCATCGTTCCGAATTGGTTGATCGTAGGCGATCGTTTGTTCCGTCGGACGCGGTAGCTCGATTCGCTGACCTGGGTCCGATGCGAATAGGGGATCGGCCGTTTCGTCCGGTTCGCTAAAGATGTCTTCGCTGTTGTACGTGTTCTTTGTGTCAAATTTGGGTGGTTCAGGAGCACGAGGCACCTCCGGGGCGGGTGTCGTGCGAGCTGTGTCAACACCTGGCGTGTTTCCGGGGCGAGTTGAGGAACCGTCTACTCCACCTGACCACGCAGGCGAACGCATCGGTTCCATCGCTTGCGGCGTCGGTGCATTTGGAGCTACCACCACCCCACTGCAATGCGGACAGCGCACTTGCTGACCGAGGAACTCGGTGCTGACGGCCATCAGGTTATTACAATGGCCGCACTGAAAGTTCATCGTTTGCATTCGCCATCCTCATTTCCAAAAAATCAGAGTTTGGAATGTTTTTCACTACTTTACATTACCGCCGATAAGTGACCACCAGTTAATTTCAAGCGTTTCCGCACCGAAGGGCATGACGCCGAGCACCCGGCATCGCTTTTGTAACTCAGCGACGTTGGTCTGATCGGCTATCTCGACGGGAGGATTTGTTTCACTGACAATCACCCCGCAAATATTTAATCCCCGATTTCGAGCTACTTCGAGCGTCAAGAGGGTGTGATTCAACGTCCCCAACGCACGACGGGCCACCACCACAGCCGGAAAACCCAACGCAACTATAAGATCGGCAACCGTCTGGGTCTCCGTCAACGGGCACAACAAACCGCCAACCCCTTCGATCAACATCGCTTCTGCACCGTCCGCACGCCGGTTAATCGATTCGATGATTTCCGCCAGTGAAAGTTCCTTTCCCTCAAGCCGCGCGGCCACGGGAGGGGCAGCCGGTGCCTTAAACGTAAAAGGGGTAATTGAGGTATATTCGGGGTCGCCTGCCGCCGCACTGAGCGCTCGCGTATCTTCGCCGTCACCCGTCGCGGTCGGCTTCATGACACGGAAATTCCGTCGCTCCGCACGCCAGGTGCGAGCGATCACGCAGGCAATTCGAGTCTTGCCGACGCCCGTATCGGTTCCGGTGATGAACAGCCCCCGCATCAACTCAGCTCCTCCATCACGTCATATAAAACCTTTCCCAATCGTTCCAGCGACTCGTGATCCATCCCTAGTGGCGGCATCACTACCACCACA
>RGDT01000078.1 GCA_009918525.1 Planctomycetia bacterium | reverse complement strand
GATTAGTACACGTGTCCAATTGATGGCCCCGGCCAGGAAGCCGAGAAGGCCAACCGTGGCGGCAGCGTGCATGGCGTGTTTTAGAAGCGATTCTTTAAGAGCGATTGCACCGCAAATGATCAGCAATACACCTGGCCAAGCGGGTATCGTGGCCGTGAAACTCTTGTATTCCGGATTGGCAGCGGAATAGCAGTAGGCCCCGAGTCCGGCCAGCAACAAACCAAAAATAATACTGATGACCGGCATGGTTCGCTCCTTTGGCCTGCACTATTTCTTTAGTCACTATAGCCATCGTTCGGTCTGGGACCAGTAGTTGCAATACGCCTTGTCGGATAAGGGAGAACGCGCTAGACTGCTAGAGCCTCTACGGTGTTCGTGATCGGATGTGACTTTCGCCGAACCGATGAGTACCTCGCAGGGGGCCGATATTGTCGTCGATTTCGTCACGCCTGTCGGCTGTTT
This sequence comes from Planctomycetia bacterium, assembly GCA_009918525.1. Lineage (GTDB taxonomy): Bacteria > Planctomycetota > Planctomycetia > Gemmatales > Gemmataceae > RGDT01. The sequence continues at coordinate 13,969 of RGDT01000078.1, read as the reverse complement.
TGATACAGACGATGTGGACTTCGCAATCGGCGTCTAAGGCTCCCACGCTAATGGCGGGTTCTCGAAAGCATCAGACACGGCACAGGTGGAGGCTTTTTCATGCGCGAATATTCTTATTTTCGCGCCAGACAAAAATTTTGGTGGACCAGTCGGAGTAATAAAATCCTTTAAGGGGATATTTTTCAATTAGGTCAAACCGTTGGGGCTTCGTTGTTTGGAACGTTTCAGTGGTCTGATAAATGTGTACTCCACGGAGCTGGGATTGAGGAAGTTCGATGTTAAGACTTCTGCTTCAACAATTGGTAAAGTATTATCGTTTAATTATTTGCGTCGAAAATGCGAAAGAATTTTCAGGGAAAGAATTTTTCCGGTTGAATAACCATCACAAGTCGCTATTCTTTTCCACATGCAATGATGTTTTAACAGTCAGGGCCTCGATGCCCGTTGTCTGTCAGGAGGGGCTTTGATGCTTCAATATCCAGACAACACGCCCACCCATCGTATCTTTGATATCTTAATCTTTTCTTGAACTGCATACGAATCATCTTCGCCCACTTCTCCGGCTCTTCGAGCTGCCCGGAGTCGTTGTTTCTGCCCTCAGCCGTCGGCGACACCCACCAGGGCCAAGGAAGGCCTGCGATAACCGGCCAGGTAGGTGGGGGTCGAGAGACGAGAGATCACGTGCGTCTCGGAAGTGGTGACGCCGCCGGCTGATGGATTCACAATCGAGGACCATGCTTCCTCGGTAGCGAGAGCGTACCCGCCGCATGGATGCATTGGGTGCGCGTTGAGGCCGACCCGTCAACAGGATGTGACGGGTCGGCTTTTTTTCCTCCCTTCTCCAATTTCACGACCTATAGTTGTTTTGAACTGCCCCCTTAGTTTTTTTGGAGATCGCGAGCCATGGCTAGACCCCTCGCCCCTTCAGAACCTCAGCGACATACGGTTTCATCCCGCACTCATCTCGATGAGCTGGGCTCTCCCGATCCGCTCGAACTGGATCGCCTACGTCAGGAAAATGCTCAGCTACGCCAACTTTGTGTCGAACTAGAGCAGGCATTGACCGAAGCGGTTCAGCACTCCCCCGATCAAGCCAATGGGCAATCCCCCATTAGCGAATACGAGGCATTGTTGGACTCGAAGGACGACACGATTCGTCAAATGCACGCCGAACTTCAGGAAGCTCGCCGAAGTCTCGAACAACGCCAACCCGCTCAGACGACCGCTTCACGTGCCGGCTCTCCACCGCGTGAAGACGAATTGTTAGCTCTCAGCGAAGAACTCGAACTGGAACGTCGCCAATTAGCTGAGGATGAACAATCGCTCATGGAACAAATGCGCCAGATGGAAATGATCATGGCCCGCGAACGCGCCGAGATGGCACGTCAGCGCGTTGAGTTGCAGAGATTGGCCGGTGAGGTGAGCCACGAACTCGAACGGCTCCAAAAAGCTGGAGGCTTACAAAGCAAAACAGACCAACTGCGAGCAGCTCTGCTGGAAGTGACTACACGCCGTGGTGCATTCCGATCGGGAAATAATCCTACGACTCAACCGGAACCCGGAGCATCTCCCCCGCCTCCGCGTCATCGGGGTAGCCTCCTAGGTATGCTTTTCGGCGGTGGGAAATGATGGGTTGAGCCCGTTCAATGCGGAATGTGTCAATCGGGGCGTTTGACACACCCCGCTCGCCTACATCGCGTTATCAGAGCCGCAGGCGTTTACGACGCCAATTTATAACATGCCGTCGCCAACGCATCTTTTGATGGCTGCACTCTTCGAGGGTCGCTAGAATAGACGAACAAAACCGCGTCGCTTCTTCGACCGAGCTTCATGGCTCATCGAGGGGAAGATGGAAGAGTCGTTCCGCGAGTTGATCGGTCGAATCCGTAAAGGAGATGAATTGGCTGCGGCGGAACTTGTCCGCCGTTATGAACCAGTCATTCGTCGAGCCGTTCGATTTCGATTGACGGATGCCCGGCTACGTCGCACCTGTGATTCGATGGATGTGTGTCAATCCGTTCTGGCAAGTTTCTTTGTCCGTGCTGCCTTGGGTCAGTATGATCTGGACACGCCCGAGCAACTCCTGCGTCTGTTGACCACTATGGCCCGTAACAAACTGCTGAACCAATCGCGTCAAGAATACGCTGCACGGCGCGACAATCGCCTGCATAACAATGACGTGGCCGAAATCGAAATACCGGCCATGTCGCCTGGTCCATCGCAGTTAGCCGAGGCTCGCGAATTACTGGCCGAAATTCGTCGGCGTCTCAGCCCCGAGGAGTTGCGCCTTCTGGAGTTGCGCAATCAAAATCATGATTGGAACACCATTGCCGAACTGGTAGGCGGAAACGCGGTCGCTTTACGTCAAAAGATGCACCGGACCTTGGAACGCCTAAGTCGCGAATTCGGTCTGGAGGCCGGCGAGGATGCCTGAGAGTTCGCTGGTAGATGTGTTGCTAATCCAGCGCCGTGCCTGGGCACAGGGTGAACGCCCGACGATTGAGGAATTGTTATCCACTCACACGCACCTACTCGACAACACAGACGCTATTCTTGATTTGATCTACAACGAGGTAATATTACGCGAGGCATCCGGCGAGACGCCCGGGCTCGATGATTATCTCGTGCGATTTCCCCATCTCGCGGTGGAATTGCGGAATCAATTTGAGCTGGACGGAGTTCTCAACGATCTTCGACCACCTAACCCTCTACCGCGTTTAGATGGTTGCGACCTGCTCGACAAGCTGGGCCGTGGTGCCATGGGAACCGTTTACCGGGGTTGGCAACGGGTCGAGCGTCGGCCGGTCGCGGTCAAAATCCTTGCTGGTGACGTTCCTGCTGGGCGAGTTCGCAACGAAGTCCAGGCTGTTAGCCGATTACAGCATCGTCATATTGTTGGGGTGTACAGCGTCGAGGAAAAGGACGGTCAGACGGCACTGATAATGGAATATGTTGAGGGCGGCAATCTGTCCCAGAAATTGGCCGGTAAACCGGTGGCGGCAGAGGTTGCCGCGCATTTAGTCGAACAATTGGCACGAGCGATAGCCTATGCTCATTCGCGCGGAGTGGTACATCGCGACCTCAAGCCTTCCAATATTTTGCTCTCTGGTGGACCCGACGCGCCCTTATCGCGGTGCGAGCCGAAGATCGGCGATTTCGGTCTGGCCAAACTCATCGAAGACAGTCCCCGTCTCACTCGCACCAATGATATACTGGGCACGCCGTCCTACATGGCTCCCGAACAAGCAAGCGGTGCGAACCAATCGGTTGGGCCATCTGCGGATGTATACGCCTTAGGGGCAGTTTTATACGAATGCATGACGGGCCGACCGCCCTTTGTCGGTGCGGGATGCCTCGACACGCTCCAACAGGTTCGCGAAGCCGATCCAGTGCCGCCGTCGCGTTTGGTTACCGGGACACCTACGAAGCTGGAAATCATTTGTCTGCACTGTTTGCATAAAGCGCCCCAGCGTCGCTATAAGACAGCCGAAGCGCTGGCCGACGACCTCCACCGATTTTCGGTCGCCGAACCGATCCTTGCCCATCCTGTGGGATGGTGCGAACGAATGGTCAAATGGAGCCGGCACCATCCACGAGCAGCTCTGTTGGCGGTGGTAATCATGCTGGTGGGAGTAGCGACGGTACTAGCGGCTTTGGTCGTGGGGCAGATGCTTCGCCGCGAACGAGATCGGGCGGTTGCACAAGCGGGGCAACTGCAAGAGCGTCTCGTCCAGACGAGTAGTCTGCTCTATACCGGGCAATTGCTTCGCGTCGCCGCCCTCCGAGAAAGCGATCCGACCCGGGCACTCGCGATGCTCGATGATCCGAACTATTTTCCCGAACGATTACGTTGCTTTTCCTGGGAAGTTTTGCATGGGTTATGTAAACCTTATCGAAACGTCCAGAAAAGCGATGGCCAGCCGGTTCGCTGTTTTGCTGCATCGCACGATGCGCGTTCCATAGCCCTACTGTATGAAGACGGAGAATGGGATCATTACGTTTGCGATTCTGGTAGATCGGCCAATGCCGTCTTGTCTCCCACATCTCCCCGCTCCAACATGCGTCTTCGCTTTCCCGGAGCGATGACGATAGCGGTTTCAGCAGACGGCACCCATGTGGCCGTGAGCGAAAGGAAGGGAACCGTGCAAGTCTGGGAGAGTGCATCATCGCAACTCGTAGCCACCGTGCGTACGCGGGAGTTGAAACCCGCAGGGGACGAAAGCCACTTAATTGTCGGTGGGCTGGCGATATCTAGTGATCACCGCACGCTGGCGATGAATTCAGGCGGTATTCTGACACTTCATGACATCCGAACCGAGCGGTTGCGGCGTAACTTTAAGGAGCAAACGAACCCACTCTCGCCTGTGGCCTTGTCGCAAGATGGTACGATGGTGGCCTGTGCCTTGGTTGATGAAACACTGCAATGTTGGGACACACGGACGGGTAGGCTGATTACCTCGATGAAAGGCATGTCTGCACCAATTCGCGCGGTGGCGTTTCACCCTACAGGACGATGGGTGGCGGCGGGGGCTATGGATGGGACGGTTAAGCTGTGGGAAACGACCGGTGGTTCGGAGGTAGATGCCTTGGAAGCCAGTGTAGGCCCAGTGGTTGGTTTGGCCTTTCACCCTTCGCGAAACGTCGTCGCCATTGCAGGCCAAGGGATAACGAGTGAAGAAAATTCTCCCGACGTTCAGGTGTGGGATCTTTCGATACGGCGAGGGGGTAACCCCTTGCGTGCGCATGGCGGAGCCATAGGGGTGACATTCGCTGACGATGGAACGACACTCGTCACGGCGGGAATCAATCGCGAGATTAAACGCTGGGATTTCCCCGGTGAGCCGACACGTTTGGCACTGAGAGGCCATCAAGGCGGGCCTATTGCTCAGGGAGACAAACACATTGCCTGGGTTGCCCGAATCGAAAAGCCCGGCGGCGCGGTCGATGAGGTCGTTTGGTTCGATCGGTCGCGACTCGCCCAGCGAACGATGCCGACACGCGGTCGTCGCGTTTTGGCGTTAGCGATCCCTGACGATGGCCGGTTCGCACTGACGGGGTCGGGCAATTCTGGTGAACCAGGAGAGGCGCTTGTCTGGGACCCGGAACGCGGTTGGCCCATTCAGGTTTTACCTGGCCATTCTTCGGCGGTCGTGGCGGTCGCCTGTTCGCCCGATGGTTCACGGGTTGCTACCGGCTGCATGGATGGAACTATCCGATTATGGACCCTCGAAGGCAGTAAGCTAGAGTGGGCGCATTCTCTGGGCGTAATTCCCTCTGCTCTGGTTATCGACGGAGATACAGTGGCCGCATGTAACGCCAAGGGTTTCGCCGCCTGGGACAGACACGGAAACGAAATCGCCCGAAAATCTCTAACCGTGCACAGTGGCTGCATGGCCCTACGCGGTAGTCATGCGGTCGTTGGCGGTTCTGACTGTGGATTGTTGACCTGGATAAACCTCGACGGCAGAAGCATCGCCGAGGAGTTCAAAAACTCAGAACTGCCAGCGTCTGGCCAAGATGAGATTCAGACGCCTTTCCGCTCGATTGCGTCTGTTTCGATTAGTCCCGACGGTCGTACTTTAGCGGTGGCTGGTGGTGGCGGGTTGGTGAGGGTGTGGGATGTGCAAACACGACAGGAACGCTTGGCCTTGCCGGGCCATGTTGGCGGTGGGTGCTTTGTTGGGTTTGTTGCGCGTGGGGAGGTTCTGTTGACGGCGAGTCGTAGAGGCGAAATGCGGTTTTGGTATGCACATTCTGGAGGGAGGGACGGCGAATAAGGGCGTTAACACACCCCGCTCGCCGAGAACCGGGGCGTTAACACACCCCGCTCGCTTTAACGAGAGAATGACCTTATGGCCATACGATTTTACTGTCCATTTTGTGACCGATTGTTGGGCATCTCCGATCGTAAAATCGGCGTCCCTACCGCCAATACGTTGCCCGCGCCCCCGACTGGGCCGTTAGGCATGGTTTTGACGTTTCGCCAAGTGTGGACCGGATTGGTAGTCTGTGTCGCGGCTGTACTTTCGGCGTTTACCGTGGGGCTATTGATCGGGGCGTTTCGCTGATCGCGCCTCCGAATTGGCGATGAGGGTCGATTGGTCATGCTGCAACCACTTGAAGTTCCGACTTGATCCACCGGTTCCCTGTTCCCGGGGCTTCAGCTTCTACGTAAACCACGACCGGGCGTCGCTGAGGTCCGCATGCCGTTGTGTAGCACGATTTCCCCATTAACTACGACATGTTCCATGCCTACGGCCAAGGCTGCACCATCGTCATAGACGGCGCGATCACCTATGACTTTTGGATCAAAGATAATGACATCTGCCGCCATTCCTTCGCGCAAAAGTCCGCGATCTTTCAAGCTGAATCGCCGTGCGGTGGTACCGCTCAGACGCTGGATCGCCGTCTCTAGTGTCCAGGTACCGTTGCGAACATAATGGCCCAAGTAACGCGCATAGCAACCACAACCGCGCGGATGCGGCCGACTACCGGTGTAGATGCCATCGCTACCGCCTAACATGCAGAAATGTTGAATCAACGCGGTTACGTCGGCTTCGCAGCGGTTTCGATGCGGTACGACGCAACCGGCGGCCATGTCCGAAGCAATTAATATCTGTCGCACGAACTCACCCATTGCTGCGCGTGACTCTCCCGCTGCCTGGGGCAAGGTCATACCCTCGTAGCGTTTCCACTCTGGAGCAGAAACATAACTCAGACGAACTGTTTCCAACGCAAGCGATGGCGACTCAAACCACTCACGCAAACGCGGTCCTATGCTCCCATCTTTCAACCGTGTCACGGTCGCCGCGATTCCGCCTTCCTGAACCCAGGCCGGCAGGCAATACATACCGAGGATTGAGCTACCCGCGAGATAGCAGTAAAGATCGAATGTGACATCGACCCCATCCGCACGGCCCGCGTCGAGTTTAGGTATCACCAAGTCGGCCCGACTGTTGAAATGCGAGATATGTACCCCACAGCCGGCCGAACGGCCGATGTTATAGACCTCGTCCATCGAGATGGTTACGCCATCGGGATCATAGCGGCGCATGTGCGTGACGTAGACACCACCGAACGGGGCGATTTCTTCGCAAAGTGCGGATAGTTCTTCCTCTGCCGCGTAGCGACTAGGAATGTAGTCAAGTCCACTGGATAGGCCGACGGCACCTTGTTCCATGCCATCGCGAACAAGTCGTCGCATGGTTCGGATTTCGTCCGGGTGGGGTGGGCGTGTCAGCAGCCCCATAGCTTCGAGCCGAACGTTGCCGTTGGGAACCAAGGTGGCGACGTTCACCGCACTTGCACGGTCAAAACATCGAAGATACTCGTCAATCGTTGTCCATGACTTGATGGGCCGGCTTAGCCATTCACGACCCCCACTAAATCCGGCGGTGTAACGGCACATGTACTCCAGCGTTGGCGGAGAGGCTGGAGCCATCGCGACGCCATCCTGGCCGATGATGTAGGTTGTGACCCCTTGACGAATCGCCGGTTCGTGTAGGGGGTCGGTGAATAGGGCGAGGTCGCCGTGAACGTGAGCGTCGATCAAACCCGGTGCAACGACTTTTCCGCCGGCGTTAATCCGTTCGCGTGCAGGCAAGTGCGCAAGTCGGCCAATTGCGTCAATTCGTCCGGCGCGGATACCCAGGTCGGCGTAACACCAGGGAGCGCCGGTTCCGTCGATGATGCGCCCACCGGTAATGAGTATATCGTACATCGTCTGCCTCACGCGAGAAGTTCATGCCGCACCCGACCATCACCGGCAATCGGCATTGGACGACCGAGCGAGTCGGGGACAGTGGTATTGGCGTCGATTCCCAAAAGATGAAACGCCGTGGCGAGCAAATCCTTGGGCGAAACGGGCATGTCCTTGACCTCGCCCGCATGTTTGTCGGTGCTGCCGATCACTTTGCCCTGTGCCGCTCCACCGCCGGCCAATACGACCGAATAGGCCCGCGACCAGTGATGACGCCCCGCTCCCTTGGGTTTGCTGTCTATCTTTGGCGTGCGACCATGTTCGCTTAGCCAGAGAACGAGCGTGGAATCGAGCAGTCCGCGCGACTCAAGATCGTAAATCAATGCCGGATATGCCTGATTGAAACCGGGTAGGAGATAGTCCTTGAGTCGCGGGTAATGATTGTTGTGCGTGTCCCAGGCGCAATTCGCAAACTGGCCGAAACCATCCCAAAACACGGTCACGAACTTGCTTCCCGCCTCGATTAATCGCCGTGCGGCTAAACAAGATTGGCCGAACAGTGTCCGTCCATAGCGTTCGCGGAGTGAGCGCGGTTCACGGCTCAGGTCGAGAGACTGAAGCATCTTTCCCGAAGTGAGAAGCGAAAAGGCCAATTCGCGATGTTTGCCGAACGCTCGCGCTGGTACTCGATCCAAACGCCGAAGCAGTTCGCACCGCTCTTGTAGACGCTGGGCTGAGAAATCGTCATTCTTCAGACCTAGTGTAGACACACGGAATCGGCCCTCCAGTGTGGTTTCCTGGAAGGGATCCAGAAACGAGCGAGTTTGGCTGTCCGTGTATCGCGGAGCAATTTTCAGTCCGGGGCCGTCGAATTCCGCCCAAACTGGGTCGTGAGCTTGACCGAGAAACGCGGCATAAGGCCCGGCACTCACGTTTAGATCGGTTTTGGAATTAAGCAGCCACGGCAAACCCACGTTTCGCGGCACTTCGGGAACCGAGCCGGCGGAACGTAATTCCTCGATATAATCGACCACCGAGCCAATGAACGGCCAATGGCGAGCGTCGCGGGGCTTGTCTTCCAAAGCGGGAGTGTAGGTGGGAATACCTGTGACAGCGTAGGCGACGCCGTGTTCGGGGTAGGGGTGCGTGACCGAACGAACGACGGCGAGCCGGTCCATGATCGGGGCAAGGGCCGGGATACCTTCACCGATGCGTACGCCGGGCAAACAGGTGGGGATGGACTTCATCTCACCCTGAATTTCAGCAGGGGCATCGGGTTTAGGGTCGAACATCTCATGCTGGGGCGGCGAGCCATACGGAAAGAGCAAAATACATGCTTTGGCCTGACCGAACGAACGCATCGGCTGCCTCGCCGTGGTGTGTCCGGCAAGCGTCAGACCGGCCAAGGTAATCGCCTCGCGCCGTGTGAGGTTTTGCATGATGGACTCGCCGTTTACAGGGCAAGATTCATCGTATCCGTTCGGCGAGGCAGGTACCACAAAATATGCGGAGATTGCATGTCGTCTTGTGGTTGCGTACAGTGATCTCCACACACACCGAGGCCGATCCATGTATCAATTTGTTTTACTACTTTGTGCAGCCGATTTACCGCCTGATCTGGCTCCGTATTTCACTCCACCGCCCAAACTGGCCGGTGATAGGGGAACTTATCGCTCGCCCTTGTTGTTCGACGATGGTGAACCTGTGCGCACGGCCGCTGACTGGCGCAAACGCCGTGAAGAGATTCTCCGATACTGGCAGGGTGTTATGGGGCCTTGGCCTGCGCCGGTGGCCAAGCCAAACCTGGAACGGCTCAAGGAAGAACGCGATGGTACAGTCACTCGATACCGTGTACAGCTTGAAGTTGCACCCGGGTTAAAAACCGACGATGCCTATCTCCTTATTCCCGAAGGTAAAGGTCCCTTTCCGGCTATTGTCGTCGTCTATTACGACGCGGGTACGGGCGTCGGGCTAGGCAAAGGCGAACATCGCGACTTCGCCCGGCAATTGGCCCGCCGCGGATTCGTCGCGCTGTCGCTAGGTAGTCCGCCCGAGAGTTACTACCCGACCCAAGAAAAGTGTCGTCTACAGCCTCTCTCCTATCATGCCTACGTTGCCGGGACGTGCTATTCCGCTTTGGCCGCGCTACCCCTCGTCGATGCCAAACGTATTGGCGTTATCGGTCATTCGTATGGTGGCAAATGGGCGATGTTTGCGTCGTGTCTCGACGAACGCTTCGCCTGTGCCGCTTGGTCGGATGGCGGTATCGTCTTCGACGAGAAGCGCAGCAACGTCAACTACTGGGAGCCTTGGTATCTCGGTTTCGAGCCGGGAATTCCCAACCGCAAACGGGGCATTCCTTCCGACACCAACCCGCGCACGGGGCCGTACAAAAAAATGATGGCCGAGAAACGCGATCTGCACGAACTACACGCTCTGATGGCACCGCGGCCGTTTCTGGTATCGGGAGGATCGGAAGATCAGCCGGAACGCTGGAAAGCATTGAACCATACCATCGCGGTTAACAAATTGCTGGGCTATTCCGACCGCGTTGCGATGACCAATCGGCCGATGCATTCGCCAACCGCTGAATCGAACGAGATATTGTGCCGATTCTTCGAGCATTTTCTGAAGCCCAAGCCCTGATCGTTTTTTCAGACTCTGTTGGCGAGTCGTTTGCGGAAGACGACCATATCATCGCCATCGCTGTAAAAGTCGCGCAATATGCCATTCACCTCGTAGCCGTGCTTCAAATAGAACTTCCGCGTCAATTCGGAGTGCGGCATCGAGGATGTTTCAATAAACAGCAAGCGACCATCTCGACGGCGAATATCGTTTTCGATCCAGGCCATTAGTCGCGAGCCAACACCCTGGCCGCGTCGATTGTTAGCGACCGCGATCCAATAGAGATACCAGGTCCGATCGGTCATCACGTCCGGTGCATAGTAAGCATAAGCTAGAATTTGGCCATCTTCTACCATGACGATGGCCGTGTGGTCCGCGCCGACAGTTGCGGCGTGGTATTCGTCGAGAACCTCCTGTAAAACCTCGATTTCATAGGGTTTGAAAACGCCCGTTCCAGTGGTTAGGCGTTTGAGTTCGGGCGTGTCCTCGGGTGTGGCGGGACGGATCATCCATTAATCCTTCACGGTTCGCGGTTGCGGTGAGACGTTGGCTGGTTTACCATGCCGCCACTGCCTGAACAACCTGGATTAACGAGGCGTTCATGTTTGTCGTTTTACTTGCTGTTGCACTCGCATCACCCGAGGGCGGTCGTGCCGGGGCAGCCACCTGTGACATCACACCACGGGGTGATCGACAAACTACAGGCTCGTGCTTTAGTGATCGAGTCCGGCTCGCGCCGTCTCGCTCTGGTTAGCCTCGACTTGGGCCGTGCTCCGACTCGCGAAAGCGCTGCCGCCATCGAAAAAGCCGCTCGCGTTCACGGCGTCGAGACGGTATTCCTGGCTGCCTCCCACACGCACCACGGGCCGATTCTCGAATCCGACACCTGGCCAACTGCGAAAAATTCTTATGTTCGCGAACTAGAACGGAAAATCGGCGCGCTCATCGGCTCTGCCGTTGCCGATCTCCGTCCGGCTCGGCTCGCGATCGGCTCAAAGGAATCGGCCCTAAACCGCAACCGTCACACCGCTGACGGTCCCGTCGATAGGCAGTTACTTGTCCTTCGAGCGGAAACTCAGGATGGCAAACCGATTGCTCTCGTCGTTGGATTTGCTGCCCATCCGACGATGCGCTCAGTGAAAGACCTGCGCTTTTCCGCCGATTGGGTGGGAGTAATGGCCGCAACGGTGGAAAAAGTGATCGGGATCCCATGTCTATTTATGCAGGGTGCAGCGGGTGATTTATCGCCTCGCGTCCCAGCGGGGCGACCAGGCCCAGAAGGTTTCGGAGCGTCCGTTGCGGAGGAAGTGCTTGCGGTGAACAAGTCAGCGAAACTCACTTCGTTCGGGCCAATACGTTCGCGAGATGAGTCGCTACGTTTTGATACACGGATCTCACTACAGAATCCCCTCGTGCGAGCTGGATTGATACTGGCGTTCACTCCCGATTTGGTGAATTTCTTTGTTCGCGAATACAAGGACGGCATACGTCCACGATTATCCACTGTTGTTCTAAGTGATCGAATAGCATTTGTGGGCGTCTCCGGAGAATTTTTCGCAAGCCACGCCGTTAATCTCAAACGCCGTGCCCGAATCGAACATTTATTTTTCGTCGGTTATTGTAACGACTACCACCAATACTTCCCGACTATCGAGGCCGCCGCCGACGGGGGCTACGGTACGCAAAACTATATCGCCCCGGCCTCGCTTGGTGCGGGCGAACGGATCATGGATCGAGCGTTGATTCACCTTTACAGCCTACGAGGCAAATTGACCGAGTGAATCTGTTTTCAACGGCTAATTTGACAGGTGAGACCCGCTCGCGGAGAAGGGATAGCTCTCCCCACACCTGTAGAGTCGCAATAAGGGGCACACGACGCAAGACGTTATTTATCTTATGACTATGCCAAAATTCAACCTGGCTTCTTAGGCGACCATCCCGTCTACTTTATAGCGAAAGCAAGTGAACCTCAGGAGTGCACCTATGAGCCGCACGCTCGCGATTGCCTTCGTGGTGGTGGTGGCCCTCAAAGCCGCCATCAGCCCGACGAAACACACGGTCTACATCGAGTATACCGAAGCCGGCCAGGATATTTGGCGTCAGGAACCGATTGGCTTTGTGGCTCAACAATATCTGCCGTTTTTCTCTATCGCGTTGACACCGTTCGCCGCCTTGCCTGATCGTATCGGCTGTCCTCTGTGGGTAGTGCTTAGCCTCGCGGTGTATCTGACCGGGCTGCGGGCGTTTCACCGCGCCTTCCTTCCTACTACCTCCTGGCCGATTTTTCTGCTCGTCGGTTGTAGCGTCGGTTTATCGAGCCTCTGGAATCAACAGGCCAACACGGTAATCATCGGCTCGCTTCTATGGGGAACCGTGGCCGTACGACAGGAAAGATGGTGGTTAGCGGCGGTGTGTCTAGGATTGCCGTCGTTCAAAGTCTACCCTTTGGCGTTGGGGATGGTGTTGAGTGTTTTGCATCCGCGTTTAGCGTGGCATTTGGCACTCGTTGTTATCGGTCTAGTCTTGGTGCCGTTCGTGTTGATGAGTCCCAGCGATGCCCTGACGCGGTATTATTGGATCGCGGAATATGCGGCCGAGGGGCTTCATTCGTTGCGGTTCACGCTGGTCGGTGTTCGCGAATTGTTGGGACATCACGGAATCGAGATGAGCTTTGGGCGTTATTTTGCCGTGCAAGCGGTGACTGGCGCGTTGATACTGTTGGTGCTTTTGTTGAATCGGCAAGACGCCGAGCGTCGGGCCTTCGTTATGGTATCCTTGTGGTTCGTGACGTTCGGCCCGAGCGTCGAAGCACCTACCTATCTACTCGCCGCACCTGCGCTGGGATTGCTACTGGTCGATACCCGACAGCGAGAATCTTGGATCGCTTTCGGCTTCGTCCTGGGTACGATTATTCTCGTAGGGCCCTGCCAGACCTCGCTTTTCGGCCGAGATTTTCAACGCTGGCTGGCGTTGACCCGACCAGGCTGCGTTGTACTGCTGATGGCGTTCCTCTGGCAACTGAGCGTGCGTTTACACAATCGCGAGCGGGGTGTGTAAACGCCCCGACTCTCGGCGAGCGGGGTGTGTAAACGCCCCGACTCTCGGCGAGCGGGGTGTGTAAACGCCCCAGTGCCAGGCTCTGTCAACGCCATGGTTGGCTTCAATAGCTCAGGGCTTCTTATCTCGGGCCGCGCGAAACTCGTCTCCCACGTTCCAGGTCGGTAAATCTTCGGCGTCGGCGACCGCTCGCGCGATGTCGAGTGCGAAACGTCCCAATACGGGAAAGCCCGAAAAATTCCATTCCGGCTTCAATTCGTCTTGCGGCGAATGATAGACCGTATCGTTAAACTCCTTCATCAACTTGCGCGCATATTCTTCAGGTTTGCCCTTCAGCTTCATCCCCGCTCCGATAGAAAAAGCAGGTACTCCTGCCTGGGCCATCGAGAAGTGGTCGGAACGGTAGAAAACACCAAGATGCGCACGTTGATCAGCCTCGATTTGGAGTCCGGCTCGTTTGGCTGCAGCTTGAACAATCGGCCAAGCTGTCGTCCGCTCCGCTCCTGTCACGACTACGGATTCCGGCACGCCAAGAGGCAGGATCATATCAAAGTTCAAATTCAACGCGGTTTGCTGCAGGGGAACCGT
>RGDT01000077.1 GCA_009918525.1 Planctomycetia bacterium | reverse complement strand
CGAACGGGAGCATAATTTCCTTCGAGAAACGGACTGGACGGACGCGGTGCGGCCGCTCCAAAGGCGGTCATGGCCACAGGTGTCAGGGCAAGGAACTGGCGGCGGTCCACAATATCGGCTCCGAGAGGGCATTCTTATTGTATCACCGCAGCAGATAACGCCACTCGGCGAGTGAAATCTTGCTGACGGCAAGCGAGGTGTGTCAACGACCCGACCCCGCAAATCGACTAACAATTACACTCGCATTCTGACCACCGAAGCCGAAACTATTGCTAAGTACATGATCCAACCTGACCTCGCGGGCCACGTTGGGAACGTAGTCCAAATCACACACGGGATCGGGATACTCATAGTTGATCGTCGGCGCGATCACTCCTTGGCCAATCGCCAACACGCACAGAATCAACTCGACCGCACCAGCTGCCGCGATCAGATGCCCCATCATACTTTTCGTCGAACTGATCGGCACTCGATACGCATATTCTCCAAACGCTGCCTTGATCGCCGCCGTCTCGGCCACGTCATTATTGCGCGTGCTGGTGCCGTGTGCGTTGATATAGCCAATCTGCTCTGCGTTCAATCGAGCGTCGGCCATGGCCGCTCGCATACATTCCGCCGCCCCGCATCCGTCCGGCCGACAATCGGTTACGCGGTACGCATCGCACGTCAAGCCGTATCCGCTGAGTTCGGCATAGATACGCGCTCCACGGCGGCGTGCGTGCTCCAACTCCTCCAACACGACCAGCCCCGCCCCCTCGCCGAGAACAAACCCGTCGCGTGTCAGATCGAACGGCCGACTAGCCCTCTGGGGAGCGTCGTTGCGAGTCGAAAGGGCCGTTAGTTTGCTGAAGCCAGTCACCCCTAGGGGATAGATCATGCTATGGGTACCACCGGTGAGCATAACATCGGCTTCACCGCGTCGGATGATCTCCAACGCCTCGCCCGGTGCCTGCGTTCCCGCCGCGCACGCCGTCAGACAAGCGACGTTCGGACCTAACAGATCAAATGCCTCGGCCAGCAGAGCCGAAGGGGTATGAAGCTCCTGCCCATATTCGCGTTCTGGGCGATAGCGCTGGAGCGATTCGCGGGCCATCGTGCGATCGTCTAATCGTCCAAGCTGTGGATCGAAACTGTGACCGCAAATCGGCAGCAAGCGGTGAAAATCCTGTTTGGCCTCGCCAGTGCCAAGGTAAACGCCGAACCGCTCGCGTTGTCCGCCCCGAAGAAGTCCCGCATCGTGCAACGCCAGCCGACCGGCAGCGGCGGCAAACTGGGACGCCTCCCCTGCATCGATCCAAGGCGACCTATCGGCAACATAGCGACTTAGGTCGAACTCTTTTACTTCGGCAGCGAAAGTCGTCGGAAAGGTCGAGGCGTCGAACCGCGTGATCAGCCCGACTCCGCTGCGGGCGCTCAGCGTCGCGCGGTATAGTTTTTCCAGCGTGTCGCCCAGTGGCGAGATAACGCCCATACCGGTAATCACGACGCGACGCACCTCACACCTCCCGTCGAATCAAGCAGTTTAATCAGAGCGGCGAGCGGGGTGTGTCAACGCCCCGGAATCGCTGCTCAAACCTCCCGTCGAATCACCACGACCGCATATTGTCCCCGATCCGTACGGGCCAGTTTGATCACGCAAGGACGATCCACTCGGCGCGGTTCGCGGCACAAATTCACCGCACAGGCCGGATCGGGCGTGTCCGCGTTTCGTGATGCGGGCATCAACCCGGCATCCAACGCGACGAGACTAGCAATCAATTCCAAGCCGCTCGCACCGTTGCCGAGATTTCCCACCACACTTTTGAAAGCTAGCACAGGAACGTCGCCCAGGAGATCGCGAATCGTCTGTGCCTCCTGGATATCGTCGGCTCTACCATCGGCCGCAGCGTTGACGTGATCCACGTCGGCAGGGGTGATACCGGCTTCGTCCATCGCCATTCGGATGGCTCGGGCTAGTCCATTGGAACCGAAGGCCATGCCGGTCCCCACGAGTTCGGCGTAGACTCGGGCTCCACGACGGCGAGCGTGGTGAGCGTTCTCTAGAAGCACGATTCCCGCCCCTTCCGCGACCACGTGGCCGTCCCGGTCGCGCTGAAAGGGCCGACTCGCTCGCTGGGGTTCGTCGTTGCGTCTGGACATTTCGCTGAATAACAGGCAGCGCGAGATCGACGTGATGTTGGTTCGCGTATCAGTTCCCCCCGCCAGCACGGCGTCGGCAGCTCCGCGCTGAATCGTCCGACGTGCTTCGATGATGGCAAATAGAGCGGCAGCGTCGTACTGAATTAAGGTATTGTTTGGACCTCGGGCATTGTGAAGAATCGCGACGTGACAGGCAGGCATGTTGGGAACGTGGTTGAGCATCCACATCGGTGGAATCGCTTCGAGGCCGTCGCGTCCCCAGCGTATCAGGTCGATACCGTCGCCGCTCTCGTTCATGCAGCGACGAGCCGCTGGACCAAGTTCTCCCGGATCGCCCGGAATAACGCCGGTGCCCATCATGACCCCGAGTCGCTCCGGCGCGATCGCCTCGGTCGTCAGGGCAGCGTCATCACGAGCGACCCGTGCGGCGGCGACCGCTAGTTGAATGGTGCGAACCATCAGTTTCAACTGTTTGCGATCTTTACGATCAACAAAATCGTGAGCGTCGAACTCCTCTATCTCGCCGCCGAACCGAACCGGCAGAGCCGACGCATCGAACAGCCGAAAGGGATGAACGCCTGCGCATTCCATGTGCCAGGCGATCCGGAAGGCATTCACGCCCAAGCCGATAGGGCTGATCGGCCCTAGCCCCGTGATTGCGACGCGATTGTTCTCCATCATCCTATTCCCCGCCTGAGCTGCCCCAAACGCGACTCACATGGTAGACATAGGACTTATGGATACGGTGTCAATCAGCCGTGGGCGAGCGGAGCGTTCAACGCCCCAGAAACGTCAGCGACGGCACAATGCCCGGCTACAAATCCCGTTGCTAAGGTTATAAATGCTGCTCGCATTCGTTTTATGGGTACCTCTCCCGGAATGATGTGCTACCCCTGGTCATCAGCTCCGACTTATCACTTAATTTTGTGGTGTCGGTTTTGCTTATTGAGGAATACTCTAAATGAACAGACCAATAAGTCGTCATGCGTTTACGCTGATTGAGTTGCTGGTAGTTATCGCTATCATCGCTATTCTCATTGGACTGTTGCTGCCTGCTGTCCAGAAGGTTCGCGAGGCGGCGGCTCGGATGTCCTGCTCCAACAACATGAAGCAACTCGGACTGGCCCTGCACAGCTACGAAAGTGCCTATGGCGTTCTTCCGCCTGCGGGACGCGGCTACGGCTGGTGCAGCAGTCAACCCGGAGGCACGGGTGACACTCGCATCCAAAACATGAGCGGTTGGGTGCTTGTGCTGTCCTACATCGAACAGTCGGCCCTCGATGCTCAGCTGGATAAAAACGGCGGGTTCAGCAACCAGACGACTGCCTTTTGCTGCGGCTTCACGGGCAACGCCAACGGCGTGCTCGCCAGCGATCCGGCCACGAACGCGAATGGGGCGCTGATGTCCACGGTTATCAAGTCGTTCGTCTGCCCGTCGGACAACGGCAATCGCGTCACCCCAGCCAGCGGTGCCTACGGCCCAGGGAGTAGTCGAACCGGTGCCCGCATCAATTACGACTTTATCGCGTCTCGCAGTGATTCCGGTCTGGGTGCCAATTCCAACTCCTGCAATTATTGGCGGCGTGCGTCTTCAAACGCCCGCTACATGTTCGGCGAAAATAGCACCACTCGCATCACCGACGTGACCGACGGCACCAGTAACACCTTCATGATCGGCGAAAGCACCGTCGAAGTGTGGAACGGCGATCCGAATTGCTGGGGTTATCGCGGTTGGGTCATGACCGGTGTCGATCCCAACGGAGGTATCAATATCTGGTATACCCCCACGGGTGGACCTACACAGTTCGGCAACCTCAGTAGCTGGGGTCAGGCGGGCAGTATGCACACTGGCGGCTGTTTCTTTGTGATGGGTGACGGGTCCGTGCGATTTGTACGCGATTCCACGAGTAGCACCATCCTCTACCAAATGGCGTGCATGAGCGATGGTACCATCCCGGTTCTTAACTAACCTTCTTACTCGAAAGGCGAGAGTATTTCGATGCGTTATGCGCGTTGCACCGTTTTGATCGTCGTTGTCGCGTCAGTGGTCGGCTGTGGGGCCTCTTCCGATCCCAATAATGCCCCGGTGTCCGGCAAGGTCACGCTGAACGATCAACCAGCCGGTATGTGTGAGCTTACCTACATCCCACAAGGAGATACGAAGGGGAACGGTGGGAAGGGATTGACCGACTCGACGGGTCGCTATGAGATTCGTTCGCTTCAAGGCAAACCCGGTATCGCGGTCGGTAGCTACAAAGTGGTCGTCAACCGTCGTCTCAATCCCGACGGTACGCCACCGAAGCCGGACGAGAGCCCGATCGAATCGCAGGCTCGTGAGACGTTGCCTCCGACCTACAGTAGTGCGGATCGCACGACGTTAACTGTTGTGGTCCCCGCAGGCGGCACGAAAACAGCCGATTTCGCGCTGAAAGCTGCCGTTAAGAAGTGACGCGGTGCTGTATCAATCGGTTGGAGCCGCTGACGCTCGTTGTCGGCTCCAAGCGTAAACTTTTCTGGACATCAATCTCTGAAATAGTTAGGGATTTTGTGGGTCAGTTCACTGCTGGAGTGCCTCACGTCCCACGCTCGCCGATATGTTTACTTCCATTCTCCCCGGCAACGCGATCGGGGCTTCGGTGATGCCTACGCCGCTCCGTTCGAGAATGCAGAACTGCTCGGCCAGAGCCATAATCCGGACAGCCGCATCAGCCGGATGAATACCGCGCTGATGGATATTCGAGATGAGATTGCGGTCGGCATCGGTATGACCGTGTCGCGGTTTATAGGCGAGATACGCCGAAAGACTCTCGGCCGTGGCAAGGCCAGGCCGCTCGCCGATTAATAACACAACGACCCGAGGCAACAACAACTCGCCGATCTCGTTCATCACGCCGACACGACAATGGCGAATCAAAAACGGATTCCCGACTGTCAACCCGCGAGAAAAGGCTCTCTCGTACAGTTCATCGAGCAGAACTGGTGCCTGAACCGCAACAGCGGTAGCGGATAGCCCATCACCCACAATCACTTGCAGATCCGCCCCAGGCGAACATCGAGAACGAATCTGATCACGAGAGTCGTCCGCTATTTTTCGGCCCAGGTCAGGCCGTCGTAAAAATTCAGCTTTCGAGGAAACCTTGGTTTTTACTTCAAAGAGGTCATACTTTGCGATACGCTGTTCACCGAAGTCACGGTCGAGGTCAATATCCGCGTAAACCGCATCACGTGCCGCCGCGTGGTCCTCTCGCAATTTCAGCCAGGTAATCGTGCGGTAAGCTGGACCGGCACGCCCGACAAGGATTCGCGCCGGCGTCGCAGCGATTGCCCGTTCAATCGCCTGATGTTCGGGACGATTCGACACCTCGCGTGTCTTCGAGAGTCCTTCACCCTCTATCATGGCCACTATACCTCTCCTTCGTGAACGGCTTTCTCCGCTTCCGCGATTTCGGTCCATCGTTCGCGGCTAATCACTCCCAAGGGAGGGCCCGCGAAATGATGCCGAGCGAGCGTCACCCAACCCATCAGAAGTGCGATACCGAGTCCTCCGACAACGTAAAACGCTTTTTCACTCGGTGGTTGCACGCCTACTACCAACAATCCCAGACAACCGATGACGCTGATGATCGCGAGCGGCCTGAACCATCGGCCTAATGTCCAGGGGCCCATCTCGGTCCATGTTCGTCCATAGGCAATCGCTCCCAGCGCGGTCGGTAACACATAAGAGATATACAGCAACACGGCAGCCGAAGCAGCAATTGTTGCATATGCCTCGGCGTAGGCGGTGAAGAGAACCGAAGAGATGGAAACGAGCCAGATAGCAACCGCCGGGGTACGAAATCGAGGAGAAACCAACCGGACCCAACGTGAAAAGGGAACGCCGCCATCACGGGCAAAAGCAAACGCCATCCGCGATGCGGAAGTAACCGTTGCTAACCCGCAAAGATATTGGGCAACCACAATGCCCCCGCACAACAGCAAAGTCAACCAACGTGGCAAAACGTCAGCCATCGTGAACACGAATGCCGCTTCGCCTTTCAGCGCGACCAAGGACGGATCGCGCATCGCCAGTACCGCCGCGCACAACATCAACCAGCCGAACAGACCAGACACCCAGACCGAACGGATAATTCCACGCGGTACGTTGTGCGTGGCGTCCGCGGTTTCTTCTGCAACGTGAGCGGAGGCATCAAACCCGGTAATGGTATAGGCAGGAAGTAACAACCCAAGCGCGAAAAGCCAAGCGAGCGAATCGGAGCGTGGCCAGATCGGTTCGTCGCCTTCGGGAATTCCGCTGAAGTTTGTGAACGTCACCAGACGGGAGAAATCGTGAGTAGGTGCTGCAAGGAAAAGAGCGATTGTGACAGCTGCCGACACCACGAGAATCCAATATCCGCTAAAGTCCATCAATACTTGCGTCACACGCATTCCCAGATGATTGAAAACCGCGTGAGAGCTGGCAATTAACGCGACAACGAGAAACTGAACTTCCGGGCCGGATTTGATCTCGGGAGCAAAGGTTCCCAAGGTAAACCGAAACAGCCCCACGTTGATCGCGGCCAGTACGGCAACAAGCCCGGCCAGGTTGAACCACGCGGTCGCCCATCCCCAACCACGGCCACCGAGCACCGCTGACCAGTGGTACAACCCACCAGCCGTCGGAAAGGCCGAAGCGATCTGGGCCATCGTCGCAGCAACGCATAAAGAGAACAGACCAACCAAAGGCCAGCCCAGCCCAATCGCCGCACCACCCACCGAGCAAAATCCAACATGAAACGAAGTGATACCACCGGCAAGGATGCAAATAATGGACAAAGAAATAGCAAAGTTGGAGAACCCGCCCAACACCCGAGCAAGTTCCTGGGCGTAACCGAACTTGTGCAGGATTTCGACGTCGTCCGTTGACTTTTTCACATGAGTTCTCTTGGGCTTCCATTTAGGTTAAACTAAAACTTTGGCCATCGCACCCATTATGGCGGGCCGTCTCGAACTGATCAACCTATCGTTCGCGGTAATCCCATACGACTCGAGCCAGTTACGGAATTCGGGAGCAGGCGATAGACCCAGTAACTTTCGGACCATTGCCGCATCGTGATAGCTGGTGGACTGATAGTTCAACATTACGTCGTCAGCACACGGTACGCCCATCACATAGTTGCAACCCGCAGTCGCCAACAAGATCAAGAGGTTATCGGCCGAGTTCTGATCCGCGTCTGCATGATTGGTATAGCAGACGTCTACACCCATCGGCAGACCAAGGAGTTTTCCCATGAAGTGATCCTCTAAGCCCGCACGAATAATCTGTCGCTCGTCGGCGAGATACTCCGGGCCGATGAACCCCACAACAGAGTTAACGAGAAATGGGTCAAACGCACGAGCCACCGCTTGGGCGCGTGCTTCGAGCGTTAATTGATCGACTCCGTGGTGAGATTCCGCTGAGAGAGCGCTACCTTGCCCCGTCTCAAAATACATCACCTGATTGCCGATCCAATTCACGGCACGCGAACGGTGCGACTCGAGAACGCGCGTCCTCCCCTCCTTGAGCAAGGATAAGGTGATACCAAAACTATTGTTCGCAGCTTGCGTTCCCGCAACGGATTGGAAAAGTAGATCGACCGGCGAACCTCGCTCTAAAGCCGCCAGTTGGGTAGAAACGTGGGCGAGGCAACAGGCTTGAGTCGGTACGCCTAGGGTTTCTATCAATCGGTCGAGCAAGCGGAGGATGGCCCCGACCGTTTCGACCGAATCCGTCACGGGGTTGACCCCAATCACGGCATCACCACAGCCATAAGCCAAACCATCGACCGCACTCACCAGAATCCCGGCGAGATCGTCGGCCGGATGATTCGGTTGAATACGCACACCGAACACACCGCGCTCACCCATGGTGTTACGGCAGCGGGTGATATTGCGGACCTTGGCGGCGGCGAAGACCAAGTCTTTGTTACTCATCAACTTGGCGACGGCAGCCGCTATTTCCGGGGTGATCGCTCGCTGGATCGTCCTCAGCGTGTCGGCATTCGACTGGTCATCGAGTAGATACTCGCGAAACTCCCCAACAGTCATTGATTGCAGTGGTTGAAAGGAATGAATATCGTGAGAATCGAGTATCAATCGCGAGACATCGTCGCGATCTGGGTCGATAATCGGCTCGCGAAGAAATGTAGAGAGCGGCACATCGGCAAGAGCGCACTTGGCCGCAACGCGTTGACGCTCGGAGTGTGCCGCAAGCCCCGCCAATTCATCACCCGATTTGGGTTCGTTGGCCTTGGCGAGCAATTCTCGCAGATCGGCAAACGCAAAGCGTTCACCACGAATAGTATGTGCAAACGCCATATGATTGACTTCCGGTTGGATTCACTTTTCTTGTTCTCGATAGTCGCTTTGTGTCTTGTCGTTTTCTTTCACTTGACGGCCATCAAGTGAACGTATAGTATATTATCAAATGTACAGATTCGTGTCAAGAGCGAATCGGTACCGGTTAGGGAGGGTGGACATGCCACAAGCCGATCACCCTGTTGGGAGTTTATGATGGTAACTTGGTACGACACATGGCAGCTTCCGAATAACAAACTTAATCGGTCCAGCCTTTTCATTCTCCTCACTGTCGCCTGCTTTCTACCCAACTCGGTCACGGCTAACGAGCCGAAAGTCCCGACCACCGTCAAAGAACTATACGCGGACTTCGACCCCAGGAAAGAACCGATCGATGTCAAGGTAGTCAGAGAGTGGATAAAAGACGGTATTGCTTATCGTTACGTCACCTTTCACATCGGTACATTCAAAGGTAAACCAGCCCGTATGGCTGCTTTTTACGCCTTTCCAAATGGGGCAAAAAAATTGCCGGCTTTGCTCCAGCTCCACGGCGGTGGGCAACGGGCATTCACCAAGGAAGTCGAGTTCTACGCCAAGCGTGGCTATTGCGGTCTTTCGATTAATTGGGGCGGTCGGCTGATGGAGGACGCCAAGAACGACGACCCGAACACCGACTGGGGAGCCGTCGATCCGACGCAAAACAACGTACCAGGCTATTTCAACCTGAAGCCTGGTCCGAAGTACCTCGACCCGTTCGAGTCTCCGCGGAACAACAACTGGTATTTGCTCATACTCGGAGCCAGACGCGGTATAACCTTCTTAGAACAACAACCGGAAGTTGATCCCGACAAGATCGGTGTCTACGGTCACTCCATGGGCGGTAATCTGACGATCTACGTTGCCGGGAGCGACAACCGAGTCAAGGCTGCCGCACCGTCCGTTGGAGGATCGGGCTTTCGTACACAACCTTGGCCCCTGCTCCCGCAACACAAACCCCAGATGCCCAATGGCAACTTGAATTTGTTTGATGCGACCCTCGGTTTCGAGTCCTACGCTCCACGAATTGCTGCGCCACTCCTTTGGCTCGGATCAACAAATGATTTTCACGGCCTGATGGACGACACATACCGCACTAGCGAGCTAGTCCCACATCAGCAGGTGCGCTATGCCTTCACGCCACACATGAACCACCATTTCACCCCGGAGTTTGCCGTCACCAGGCCGCTCTGGTTCGATCAGCATCTTAAGAACACGTTTGTATTTCCCAGGACACCGGAGTCAAAGTTGATCCTGGCGAATGACACGCATGTCCCTGAGTTTGTTCTCACGCCGGACGCATCGCAGAAGATCGAAGCAGTCCAAATTTATTATTCTGTCGATCCCGACCCTCGGGCCAGATTCTGGAGATCCGCTGAGAGTACGAAAGTCGGCACGACATGGTCGGCCAAGTTACCCATCTCCGCCGGCGATAAGCCGCTTTTCGCGTTCGCCAACGTCGTCTACACCGTAAAGAGAACCGAGGCGCAGCCGTTCGCACGATCGACGGAGCGATATGCGATCAGTTCCCTATTGCATACGGCAACTCCCAAGGAATTGGCCGCCAACGGCGTGAAGCCGAGCGATAAAGCCGACCCAGTGATCGATGACTTCAAACGGGGCCTGCAAGATTGGTACGCGCTGTCTGCGGACAATCCGCATCATTGGGAGTATTCGACTCGGAAAATATCGGATCCTAAATGGCAGGGTCAACCGGGACAGCGGCTGACTCTTGAAGTTCAGACCGAGAAAGAAAACGAACTGGTCATCGTCCTGACTGAGAATTTCTTCCGAGGTTATCGTGGTAAACAGAAGGAATTCGTTGCGGTCGTGAAACTTGCCGGAGGAAAAGACTCACAAACCATTTCGCTGGTGCCGAAGTATTTCAAGACCGATGAAGGCGAGGCTTTGGCGTCGTGGAAAAACGTCGATCTCCTTAGCCTGCGAGCTTATCACGAAAAGGGCGGCCAATTGCTAGGCAACAAAAAATGGACTGGACCTCAGCCAGTGTTTCGGAAATTGTCGTGGCTTTCCCAACCAAGCAAATAACACGCGGTTCGCAAAATAACGAGGGTATGCCACGCACGATCGCTTGTGGACGCACCGATGCCATTTAGCGAATGGGCAGGATTTTATATACTGGGGGGGGATTGCAAATCGACAAAGCACCGGAGTAATCATTCGTCGGTGCCGACATCCAAGACACAGAAAATTTAATCATTAATGCCAAATAACAGCAACCGGATGTTAAGAAATTACATTAGATATTCAATAGTCGAATAGGCGAATCGAAGCTTCCACTTGTCATCGTGAAGGTGTTGGTCCCACCTCCGCCATTGACCCGACCTCGGAAAAATCCGGCACCCAAATTCGTATCGAGAGTGTCGTTGCCATCTCCAAAGACGATGTCCGCGAATAGGGTTAAATCCACGCCATTTCCCAACTGAAGGTAGTTATCTCCATTCCCACTCCGCCAAGTGAAGCGACCATTGAGGGCTGTCGGGGCGATAACCATCGGGTCGGTGGAAGAACCATTATTTCCGTTTCCGAGATTGATAGTCAAATTGCCGCCTATAGTTCCTAAGAAATCATTTCCTAAACATCCGATGTTGTTTTGACCGTTTCCACCAATAATGGATACATTGCCAGAAACAACAGCAGCCACGGCAAAATTGAGATCATTAATACCATCACCCATGTTTATCACAAGCGAACCAAGAATATTACCTCGAATATTAAAATAGTCTCCCAGTGATGGGTGAGGACTGTATCCTGAAATTAACGTGACACTTCCCATCACCGTAGTGTCCTCAATTAAGTTGAACTCGCTATAGTTACTAGCCGAGTCACCAAAATTGACAAATAAATTCCCGCGGATCACTCCGCCTATGTCTGAATCCGTTAGTTGAAAGGTAAAAACATCGTCTTGGCTATTGCCTAAGACAGAAACATTCCCGTAAATACTGCCAGAAATCACAACGGATAGCCGTTTAGCCGGAGAGCTAGAAACAATAGTGAGGTTACCCCTGACGGTTGTGTCCACAGCTCCAATAGCTTGGCGTCCAATAGCTACTGCATCCACCTGGGCTAGTCGAATGTTGCCACCAACCGTTGTCCCTGCATCTAAATTAAAGTTATCATCAACACCTGTTGGACTATTCACCCCGACAACAGTCAAGTCTCCTCCAATATTGATTGGCCTTGGATCCGCTGTGAATGGCGCTGTCCTGACAGCACCAATATTATAAGTTTCATTCCCCTTACCACCATAAATCATCACCGATCCACCAATCGAACCAACCGCCCCTGCATTATTGTCATAAATATCTACTCCAAAACCATTTGAAGCGCATCCTTTACCTAAATCGATATTGACATTGCCTGGCACAGCACCATCATTCAAATCGATGTTCACATCACCATCTGGCCGATTTCGCAATCTGATTAACAAGTTACGGCTGATGGTGTATTGTCCCATCTGCTTACTACCATCTCTCACCGAAAAATTGTTGGCCGCACCTGTTTGTTCCACAAACAATTCAGTTTTCGGAGTGCCACTAATATACAACAAATCAGCAAGCGATCGAACGACCAGGGCAGGAACCGTTCGGTCTTCCAGTTTCTCCAAACCCGGACGTGGAGATTTTTTTTGAATGTGACTGGACGGTTGCATTTCCGATGAACTAGCCACGATAAGTATCCTTTATACAAAAACTAGCTATAATTTTCCATCCTAGAACTATTCACAAAAGTATAACTTCAAGAAAGTAATTGGCAAACGGATACTCGTCACGATTTTTCTCGACAGTAATCGGATAGTTGCATCTCCGTTTGATGTGTCGCAGTGAGTATCTCCACTACAAAAGACGCGAGAAATTCTATTTCAGACACTAATTACTAATCATTCCCTACAAGTAAATCTATGACAAATAGATGACCTTGTTAATTTATACGCTTTAGCAAAAATAAATATGATTTAGTATTATTCAAATGAATACAAATTAATTTCTGTATATTATTAACAGATCAATTTTTAGGGTTGTAACAGTTACGTCGATTTCAAAGAGAGGTCATATGTTTCTCATACCGACATTTAAGGGCTTAAAGGCATAGACTTGGGTCATGAGAGTGGACCAAAAGGATAAAAATAAATTATGAGGCAGAATAAATTACTTCAGATATGACAAGGCTGGAATATTCAGAAAATGGCGGACCGGAGTAGTGAGGATTGGCAGCTTCGGTATGAAATAGATCGACAACAAGCTAAATAACGGGAATATCGATCATAATGCCCGTGTTGCGAAGAACCAGATTGAAAAAATGACTTGGTGCCGACTGGCGTCGCCAGCTCCTCAGAGCTAGCGATGCCCGTCAAGAGGACAACATCAATCACTTCATCTCACGAATCCACTGAGCGATCAGGCTCGCCCCTTTCTCATCCACGACTCGCGAGCCGATGTGCGGCATACGGCCCAGGCCGGTCAAGGTCATACGCTTGTGGATCAACGATTGCTCTGGGCTACCCGGCTTCAACAGTCTTGCACCGGCAATGTCGAAGTTGCCATGAGCCGGTGGCACGTCAATCGTTTTCCATTCTTCCGGCTTGAGGGTGAACAACAATTGGAACTCGGCGTTGCCGCCGCCCCACTTGATATGACAATGGGTACAATTGGCCTGGAGATAGGCTTTGGCTCGCTCTTGGAGCGGTTGCGTTTCGTCGTGTGGGTTAGCGAGCTTCATCCGCTTCGCGGGTAGGGGCTTTTCAAACAGCCCCCACTTCTCCCACTGTTCCAACTGCCCGTCGCGGTTGAGTTGGTGCGTGTTGAGTCCCAACACATACTTCGCTGGCGTGGTGTGACACAGACTGCACTCCGTGCGACTCGGGAATCGCCAGTTTACCTTCGATCCATCCGCACGGGTAAACTCGCGGTCGGCCCCGGCAGCGTCGAGCAAGACGGCGTCGGTCTGCTCGTCGTTCCAGACATAGGTGTAGCCGCGCCAGTATTGATCGCCGACTTCCTCATTGCCGCCCAATTGCTCGTAGTGCATGATGCGTGTTTCCAGCCGACGCCGCCCCTTGTCCGTGTCGAGATGGAACGTCTTGACCGCCACGGTACCATCGGGGAAACGCCAACCGCGCGGCGCACCAGGCGACGGTTGTGGATATTCGACCGCGTCAAAGGCAATCTTGCCGTCGCCAGGAATCGCCAGGAAACGATCCTTGGCAGCGCCGTCACTCCACAGTTGCGAGTTAACAAAATACGGAATCAATCCAGGAGCAGGAACGTGATCCTTCGTCGATGCGAATAGGCCGGTCTCGCTCAGTTTGCGAGGAAATGGTGCAGTCTCCTTAACGGGCGGAGCCTTCACCAAACGATGTAACTGTCCACCGATCCAGTCAACGAGATATAATTCACCGTCGGCGGCCTCTCCGAATGCGACGATGCGTAGCGTGCTATCGAAAAGTTCGCGATGCTCGATGACCTTGCCGTCGGCGTAACGGAATGACCAGATTCGTCCGCTATCATAGTCGCCGTAGATGTAAGCGCCGGTAAGTTCTTTCAACCGTGTACCGTGATAGACATAGCCGCCGGTGATGGAACGGAAGTTGGCGTGATCGTGTTCGATGATGGGCTTGAGAATGGGCGTCGGTCCCTTCTTGCGTTCAGGACGGAACGGGTGATCGCCTTCCGACACGCTCCAGCCGTAGTTGCCGCCCTTTTCGATACGATAGATCATCTCCCACAAGTCTTGGCCGACCTCGCCCGCCCATAGGTCGCGCGTCTTGGGATCGAAACTAAACTTCCACACCTGCCGCAATCCATAGGCATAGATTTCCGGCCGTGCCCCCTTTAACGACACGAACGGGTTCTCCTTCGGTACCTCGTAGCCCTTGGGTTCGACATCGACATCAACCCGCAGAATGGAGGCCAATAAATCGCTTATATCCTGGCCGGTCTGGAGGCTGTCGG
>RGDT01000076.1 GCA_009918525.1 Planctomycetia bacterium | reverse complement strand
GAAGTTCTTCGTTAAATACTCGAAGTTTACTGGGTCTGGCTCATAAGCAACAACCTTGAACCCCAGCTTTTTTGCTACGAGTGAATGCAGACCAATGTTAGCACCAATGTCAACGAATTGATTACAGCCTCCTTTCGCAAGAACTGAATAGTCCTCAAACATCATAAGATCCTCAGGTGTAAAAAGATCTAAAGTGTCAAATTTACCCATCCTTTGAAAATGAAGCGAAATATCGACTTCGTTTCTGATCAGAACGCGAAACCTCTCGCCAACTCCACTAATTCTTATGTTGTTGCGGGCCGCTGCTATTACGTCATGAAATTCTTGCCTAACTCCCTCTGAAGTCGAAGTATAGGTTAGATTCGACCGATTGAAACGCCGAAGGTCTAAAGTAAATTCGTTGTGGATTATCATTTATTACATTAAATATTTAGGCTGATAACGAGATAATAGTCTTCATGGCTTACTCTCCAGCAAAATAGATGACATCATCTTGCTTTAGAAATGGGCCTTGATAAACTTCAAAGTAAGTTGCATATTCTGTTATAGCTTCTGGTTCGTGCCAAATCGATCCTTTGGTATAGAAGAACTTTTCCTTTCCTGATTCGTTTGATATTAAGAAAAATTTGTTTTTGTCACTTTCTTTAACTGTTATACGTAACGTGCCTTCAATTATTAAATAGTATTCAGGTTTTCCAGGTGGGTGCTTGTGGAGTCCAACTTTCGAACCTCGGAGGAGGCAGATGATCATGGCTTGAACTGGTACGGTATGGTCGTCGTGAAGAATGATTCTAGAACGGCGCAATGGGCTTTTTCTAGCATTCGCCACGAGTCTTTTCATTTCTTGTGATGAAACAACCCCGTAGGAGGAGCCAAAGCTCATACGTTGATATCCTTTTTGCGATTTAATCGGGCGATCTTTTCTAGTTACATTATACACGACCTGACGACTAGCGTCCCCACGCGGTCGGAGCCTGAAACCTGAGTGAAGGCGCTGCTTAACCTTCCCTCACTAACGCTTCCGGCCCTGACGGTCGGAGCCGGAAACGTGAGGGAAGGCGACATGCCATTCGCCAGAATCACCGGCCAGCACCCACTTGCCAACTCATCCAACGAGCGGGTGGATACCATCCGGCATTAATGTCGAGGTTCTTATCGATGAAAGGATTCAGCGACCGTCCGTAGAACAAATCGCATGGGTATGTGGCTGAGGGTCGAGTGCGTTCAGGATCAAATAACCCAGCGGCGACACAGGCTTCACAGACCAACTCGGAGCAAAAATAACTAATACGTCGGGAACCATACGGTTTGCCGATAAAAAAAGTGCGTAAAGGGCCTCGGGTACGGAACGGGGTGAGTTGTAATCCCAGACGCTGAAGCGCGAACCATTTTCCTTCCTGAGCTTCGGCAAATTCCGTCAAGGCTCGGGACTGTTCTGGCGTGAGGGGTTCTTTTCGTCGTCGAATCCAAACTAGGCCGGCAACTTCGTACTCTTTCAAGTGGGGAATCAGTTCCATATTCCTGATGCCCAGCGTGTCGTTCGGTCCAGCCTCTAGCAATGCTAAGCGACCGTCAGAACGTCGTACAACGATTCCCGAGCCGTTGGGATCGAACGCTAAGGCCATATGGTGTGTGATTCGCCAGAACGCCGAGTTATCCAGCCTGAGCATGATGTCACCCGGTTGGAGATGACACGGTTCGGCAGGTAGACGCAGTAGGTTATCTATCCGGTGTGCCGGTTGGTAGAGATAGGAGTCATGCGCCCTGATTGATCCGGACAGTACCAACAAACCAATGAGGGGGAGTATCGTGCGGATGAAGTTTTGCATACCCACGCGATCCTATCGCTACGACGGTAACACGATGATACACTACTGTTTATGTTCGTTTGTAATCCTTCGGCGATGAAGTGAATCTCTTATCGCGATCAGAGTTTCTCCAGTGAGTGGCCGAATCGTTGCCAAAGACGGAATCATCAACTCTATTTTATCAGGAGGATAAGTCGGTGGGCGATAGCGATCCATCACTATGATCATTCAAGGTTTGTTTACGGGAGTTCCTTTCCCCGACCGTTTGTTACCGACACCGGCAGATGCTCGTTGATATAGCGCGTTAGCAGGCTGTAGAGATGCCGCGTCGTGTTGGCCCCTTCGTCAACGGAATGGCTTCGGTTGGGGTAGGTCATGAGCGTGAACGGTTTGTTTAATTCCACCAACCGATTAGTCAGCAACTCCGTGCCCTGATAGTGGCAGTTGTCGTCGCCGCTTCCGTGAACGAGCAACAATCGGCCCTTAAGCCCCGCAGCATGGGTGAGTGGTGAGCCGCGTTTGTAGTCCTCAGCGTTGTCGCTGGGTAGTCCCATGTATCGTTCCTGGTAGATAGTGTCATACAAGCGCATATCGGGAACCGGAGCCACGGACATACCGACGCGGTAAAGATCGGGATGGCGAAACAACAGATTGAGGGTCATCGATCCTCCGCCGCTCCAACCCCACACCCCGACCCGTTGAGAATCGAGATAAGGCCGCTTCAACAAAGCACGGCAGGCTGCCGCCTGATCGTGGGAAGCAAGGGTACCAATTTGGCGGTAGGCCGATTTACGCCAATCCCGACCGCGCGGACACGGTGTACCCCGATTGTCGATACAGGCGACGACATAACCTTGCTGTGCCAGCATTAAGTGCCATAAGTAGCGATTGCCGGCCCAACGATCCGTAACCGTCTGCCCGGCAGGTTCGCCGTAGACATAGAAGAATAACGGATACTTCCGGGCGGGATTGAATCCGGGCGGCTTCATGAGCCAGCCGTCCAGCATCGTCCCGCCACCGATGTCAACGCGGAAAAATTCGACGGCCGTCTTATCGAGTTTGGAAACTGTTTCGCGCAGTCGGTCATTCTTCGCCAGAGTGCGAATGGTTCGGTGCGTCGGTAGCTCGATCAATTCGATGGTTGGCGGCGTTCCAAAAGTGGAAACCGTGTGAACGGCGCTCATTCCGTCAGGTGCGATATTGTAATCGTGCCATCCTGGTTGTGCCACCGGAGTGAGACGTTCGGCTTTTCCGTTGCCGTTCAGCGCTGCACGATAGAGATATTGGCGAGTCGGTTCGTCGGGGGATGCGAGGAAATAAACAAAACCTGCTTTTTCCGCCACTCGCACCACGCGAATAATGTCGAAATCGCCACCCGTAACCCGATGAAAGTTTCGACCATCGCGGGAGGCAAGATAGAGATGACGCCAACCGTCGCGTTCGCTGATCCATGTAATTTGTTGGCCTCGGTTGATCCACTGGCCCGCATCGTCATGAACATCGACCCAGGCTCCATCGCGTTCGGTCAAAATGCTACGAATTTTGCCGTTGTTTGTGTCGGCCAGTATCACATCGAGAGAGTTTTGGAGTCGATTAATCCGTTGAATCGCGATTTCGCGAGCGTTAGCGGCCCAGTCCATACGAGGGATATAGTAATCCGTGCGGGTGTCTCCGGGGATATTCAGCCATTTCGTGGATCCACCGGATGCAGATACAACACCGATACGACACAGAGAATTTCGTTCACCCGTTTTGGGGTAGGCGAAGGTTTTTAATGTCGGATACGTACCACTGGTGTTATCGACCAAAGTGAAAGTCTTGACGCCGCGCGTGTCGATTTGCCAATAGGCGATCTGTTTGGAATCGGGTGACCAACGCCAGCCATCGTGACAAGAAAATTCCTCTTCGTAAACCCAATCGAACGTACCGTTGATCACCTCCGCAGTGCCGTCGCTGGTGATTTTTGTAGGGGCATCGCCATTGACGGGTTGAACGTATAGTTGATTGTCGCGAACGTAGCCCACCTTAGTCCCATCGGGCGAAAGTTTGGCAAACATTAACGTCGAGGGGCGTGCGTCTGATCCTAATTTCACCAGTCGGCCCGTCGACCGACGCAAAAGCCAGTAATCGCCTCGCGTGTTCAAACGCCAGACACGAGCAGAATTCGTGTAGATGAGCCAGAGATCGCGGTCCGGCGACCATTCATAACCGTGAATATCGAGCGGTTGCTTCGTACCGTGTGGGACGAGCAGTTCGGCATGTACCACAATCTTAGAATTACCGGCCTTATCGAATTGAACAATATCGTTACCGTTCTTGAGAGTTTGTGAAGGTTGGAGCATCAGATAGTCGCCCGTGTCCAACCACTTCAAAGCTCTCGAACGCTCGGGTCTAAAATCGGGGGAAGCGAAAATCCGATCCAGCGTGAGACGCGTTACATCGCTCGTCTTCGCCGGTACCCAAGAGGGAGGACCTGCCAAAAAGATAAACAAGGCACAAGATAACATACAGCCTCTCCAGCGCAAAAAGTCAACGAGACGCCGTTTACCGGCGTCGTTGAACCTATGGTGGAGCTTAGCTTATATTTGAATGAAAGAGTGGACGACTCTCTTTCTGGCTAATAAACGTTAATTAGCGTTTGTCTTTCTTGGGTGTTGCTTCCCAGATCGCCATCATCAGGGCGTGAATCTCTGGTTCGGCTTCTTTGAGTTCGGCACGGTTGAAAGGGAAGAAGTCGTTGACACCGAAAAAGGATTCGGTCATCTCGGCGAAGAACTCTTTGTGATCGGTCAAGGCATAGTGCCGAACACGAGCACCGTTATACAAGAGCGTCTTTTCGCCGCGTCCGCTTTTCTTGTATTTCTCGTAGACATCCTTGATTCGCGGTTCCTCGAAACCCAATATCTGATCATGATACGCGTGTGCCAGTTCGTGGAGAATCACCCACGGTTGTTCCGTGATATTGCGTCGGGTGGCAACGTCAGCAGCGCGGGGCAGATGAACGCACTTGGCCAACTCAGGAGAGTAACCGTTAGCCTTCAGCCAGCCCTCGCTGGGGTGATACTGCATGGGAACCAGTCCACCGTGGTTAAGATCCAGAACGATGGTAATCGTCTGTAGTTTCGCCACCTTATCCGCAGGCAAGATAGCTTTGATATCGCTCAATTTGCCTTCTAAAAATCGTAAAGCCCGCTTCCCTAGCTCCTCGTTGGTCGGTTCGAAGAGACGGTCGTCCACTTTCACTTTCCAACCTTCTACCGTGCGAATCGACCATGAAGACGGTTTGGGCGACTTCGCCGCTTTTTTGGCAGGCGTTAAGACGCTCACCATGGCTTTGCCTAACGCATCGCCAACCAACACGTACGTCTCAGCGTTTCCGAATTCATGATGGCCATGTCCTGGGTGGGGAGATTCTTCGGGTAGACGGACGAAATCTCGGGTCGACGCGAAAGCTACTGTTCCCTTGAACTTCTCCTGAGCGGCAGCAGCAGCCTGTGCCCGACGGAGTGTCTCCCACGAGCCGGGAGCCTTAACCCACGGCCCCGTCATCTCGCCGATGACGATGGGTAGGTCAGGTCGCTTGAATTCCTTGCGGACATCGTCGATAAGATTGACGAGATTCGCTTCGTACTGCGGAATTGCGTTTTTGGGATCGACGCCATCATTCCAGCCATGATACCAGACGAATCCCGCCAACTCATATCCCTTACCCTCGGCCGCGAGATCTGCCAACGCTTGACGGACATCCTCAATCATTTTTTTGTAGTAGGTGCCCGTTTCACCACCAGAACTCGGCGGGCGGAAGTCCTTGTAGAGACTTTTTCCGCCCCAGGCTGTCTTGATGAGAAGGACGGGATTCTCGAAATGATCGCCCAAGATATGCCCGAATTGCCATTCAGGGCCGAAGTGATGTTTCCCACCATACGGCGTGAAGCCCGGCCCGAGTGGGCCAGTTTTGATCGCTTGTTTCTCGGGTCGATACCAGACCCGCACATCATCGCGAACGATGGGTTGTCCTTTGTCATCGATCAAATGCTTCAC
Source organism: Planctomycetia bacterium (assembly GCA_009918525.1). GTDB lineage: Bacteria > Planctomycetota > Planctomycetia > Gemmatales > Gemmataceae > RGDT01. Next base: position 8,730 of record RGDT01000076.1, on the reverse strand, counting down.
GAGTTTGGCCTTGGTGGGGTCATTGGCCAATCCCTTGAGCGTGCCTTTGCCGAAGTTGTACTCTTTACCTGCAAGATCCACAACGGCCGGCCCTTCCATGTTCGACTGGCCGGCTAAAATAAAGACCTTATAAGGCTTTGGTGGATCAGCAGCCGGGACGACTCCAGCAGCGAAACACAAAACAGAACAAACGAATACCCAGCGTATCCTCATCAGTCGTCCTCGGTTTGCGCGTCAGGCGATGACGCTCTTGATCACGTTGCCTGCCACATCGGTTAGGCGGAAGTCGCGGCCCTGATGGCGGAACGTGAGTTTGGTGTGTTCCAGTCCCAACAGGTGTAAGACGGTCGCCTGGATATCATATACTGTTACCTTGTCTTCGACTGCCTTGTACCCGAAAGGGTCCGTCGCTCCGTGATGAACGCCGCCCTTCACTCCCCCGCCCAGCAGTACCGTTGTGTATGCCTGCGGGTTGTGGTCGCGGCCGATGCTCCCTTGCGAATCGCTCGTTCGGCCAAATTCGCCTCCGATGATGACCAGCGTATCCTTCAACAGATCGCGCTGTTTCAAGTCGCTCAGCAGGCCGGATATGGGCGTATCGCTCATCATCCCGCAATCTCGGTGATTTGTCAGAATGTCATTATGACCATCCCACGGCACATCGTTTACGGCACCGCCGGAAATGCGGTTGGTGGGGCTGAAGACTTGCACAAACCGCACGCCTCGCTCGATCAATCGCCGCGACATCAGCAACTGTCGTCCGAAGTTCGCACAGTTGGGGTCGTCGATGCCATAGAGCCGTTGAGTACGATTGGTTTCACGGGCGATGTCGAGTGCTTCGGGAGCGGCTGTTTGCATTCGATAGGCCAACTCGAATGAACGGATACGGGCGTTGAGGTCGGTACTATCGGCGCGGCCTTTTTGATGTTCGGCGTTGGCTTCGCTCAATGCTTCTAACATGGCTCGTTGACGAACATCGCTAAGACCCGACGGACGCGACACGTTGGCGATGGTTTCTTTACGCCGCGAGTCCAACACCAACGGCTGATAGGTTTTAGGGAGGAAACCCGGTGACCAGATGCCGTCATCACCGCGCGGTTTGGCGTCATGCATGACCACGAACGCTGGCAAATTGTCGTTCATCGAACCGAGGCCATATGTTACCCAGGCTCCCATACTCGGATAGCCCGGCTTGGCCTGTCCCGCGGCCAATTCCATTGACGCCGGGGCGTGATTGTTCGCGACGGAGTGACAAGAATGAAGGAATGCCATATCATCCGCGTGAGCGGCCGTCTTTGCGAACACTTCGGAAATCCACGATCCGCTTTGGCCGTGCTGCTGCCATTTGAAAGGTGACTTGAGGCATTTGCCGCTCGTCGTAAAAAATCCCGTCTTGGGATCGGCACCAGCGAGTTTTTGCCCATCGCGTTTTTGGAGTTCGGGTTTGTAGTCAAAGGTGTCTACGTGCGAAGGCCCTCCGGTCAGGAATATCCAGATGACCGACTTGGCCTTGGGCGCGAAGTGCGGCTTTCGCTCTGCGCCGTGCGAGAGGTATCCTTCACGGCCCAGCAAGTAAGCCAAGGCCAACGAACCACAGCCTAGACCGGTAGTTCGCAGAAATTCACGCCGTGCTAGGGGCAACAGGGGAGCATGGGGGGTTGTCACGGGTCGGCTCCTTGGTGTTATTAGTCGATGGTAATGAATTCATTGACACACAATAATACCTGGCAGAAATCGACCATCGCGGCTGCCGGGGTTTTGGTTTCGTCGATCAAACGGCGTATCATCCCCGTCATTCGTTGGGTTTCGCCCTCGCTAGGACGACGGCCTAAAGCGTACAGATAGGCTGCCTCGACAGATGCTTCCGGGCGTTCGGATTTGACTCGTGCGGCGAGCAATTCCGCCTGTCGGCGAACGAAAGGCGAGTTCATCATCGCCAGCGCCTGAGTGGTCGTGGTCGTCACAGAACGTTCACCGACGCTCTGGATCGCCTCGGGGGCGTCGAAGGCTTGAAGCATCGGAATGAGCCGCGTCCGTTTGACGGTAAGATAAACGCTGCGCCGCGTGCTGTTTTCGTCGAGGGTGCCCACACCGAACATCTTGGCATCGATGCTACCTCCCACGGCCAGCAGACTATCGCGGATGGCTTCGGCCTCCAGCCGGCGAGCCGGTACAAAGGACCAGAACAAATTCCGCGGGTCCGTTTTGCTGGCCGTGGCGCTAACCTCACCCGATTGCAAGTACACGGCACTACTCACAAGTAGCTTGTGTATGCGCTTGAGTTTCCAGCCACCCGCGATCAGCTCAGAAGCCAGCCAATCGAGCAACTCGGGATGGGTCGGAGCGTCACCCTGAGCACCGAAGTCATTCGGGGTACGGACAATCCCTTTACCGAAGTGGTGTTGCCACAGGCGGTTGACCATCACCCGCGCCAGCAGATGGCCTGCTCCGTGGTTTGCGTCCGTGATCCACAGGGCCAACGCCACGCGTGGAGTGGGAGCTTCTTTGCCGTTACGGTGCCATCGGGCTGCTTCCTCGGGGGTGGACATTAAAACTTGAGCGAAGCCAGGCCGAGCGACCCCGTTTTTTTTCTCCGTTTCGCCGCGGATCAGGTAATGCACATCTCCGCCTCGTCCCGACGTCGCTGCGAACACTTCGACCGCAGGCGGCTTTGGTTCGTTCTTTGCACTGGCTTCCAACGCGGACAGCACTTTATCAGCGTCCGCATCGACAACACGGAACCAATTTAACGTCCCGAGCATGTCCTTGGCTGCGATGCGAGTGGCTATCTCGCTTTGTAGTTGCGGTACGGACGGGGCATCGACACTGGGAAGGCTTTGGGTACTGATGGCGACACGCACTCGACTGAGGGGTGTCTCGGCGAGTGCGACGCCATCGCGGACTGGTTTGAGTTTCACCGCCACAGGATTACCCGTCAGGGGGGCGGCGGTCACGTTGAACGTGGCGTCATGCACGCCCGGACCTTCCAGTCGAATGGCCGTCAATCCTTTGAGCGAAGTACGTCCGGTCAGCGTCAGCGTCTTGGGCTGGGGGGCGACGTTGATCGTATCCAGCGTGAGCCATGTCGCGGCCGATTTTGGCTGTTGGGCAAGCCATTGAGCGACTTTGGCGGGGAGTTGTTCCTTGGCGAACCGGTCGCGTGCCGTCACGAAGGGTGCATGGGCAGTATCGAACGCGGCCTTACGTTGGCGAAAAGCTTCCGGGTCGGGGTCCATCTGGCGGCGTGTCGAATCGGTGCGAGCAAGGTTAGCGATGAGGCGATAGTAATCTTGTTGCGGAATGGGGTCGTATTTGTGTTCGTGGCATCGTGCGCACCCCAGCGACAGACCCAATAGGCCAGTACCGATGGTCGAGATCATATCATCCAGATGATCATAGCGGATCGGTTCGAGCGTCTTGGCTGTTGTCTGACCGGGGTAGGGTCCTGCCACCAGGAAACCAGTGGCAGAGGTGGCCGTTAGGTCGCCGGGTTTGAGTTCATCGCCTGCCAGTTGAAGGCGGACGAACTCATCGAACGGCATGTCGGCGTTGAGAGCCTTGATGATGAAATCGCGGTAATGGTAGGCTCCAGGGCGGTCGCCGTCGAACTCATAGCCTCCGCTTTCGGCAAAGCGGGCAATGTCGAGCCAGTGTCGTCCCCATCGCTCGCCGTAGCGGTCGCTAGCGAGTAGGCGGTCGATGAGACGAGGGTAGGCATCGGGCGATGTATCGTGCATGAACGTTTTGATCTCTTCTGGCGTCGGCGGCAATCCTGTCAGGTCGAAAGTCACCCGGCGCAGGAGTTTTTCTTTGGCCAAGGGCGCTGCCGGGAATAGTCCGCGTGCCTCGATTTGACTGAGGATGAATCGGTCAATCGGGGTGCGAATCCAGGAATTATTTTTAACATTCGGAGGCGTAGTCACATGGAGCGGACGCAGCGACCAGAAGCGTTTACCGGCGTCGAGGTCGATGTTGCGTTTCGCGATGAGTACAGCTCCATCGCGTGGATCGGGTGCTCCCAGGTCTACCCAACGGGCGATGTCTGCGATGAGGTCATCGCCCAACTTGCCCTTGGGGGGCATCTGCGACGTGTGGCCTCGCATGGCTTTAACGATAAGGCTATCGGCCGATTTGCCGGGGACGAGAGCGGGGCCGCTGTCGCCGCCTTCGCGGATGCCGCGTCGCGAATCGAGGAGAAGACCGCCACGGAGTTTGCGGGCCTTGCGGGCGTCTTCGGAGTGGCACTCGTAGCAGTGTCGAATGAGTACGGGGCGGACTTTGGCCTCAAAGAAGGCAGTTCCTTCGCTGGTAGGAGACGGAGCAGCGGCGAAAGCCAAAAGCGCGGCGTAGATCATGCTGGAATCTCGTAGGCGGGGTCATGGCGGGTGGGCGTCTAGTATCTGATCCTACTCCAATGGCGAGTGCGGTGCAACGGGCCGGAATGGAATCTTGGGGGAAACGGACTGAAACACGGGCAAGCGTGGGATACGCTAAACCAAGAATGATTTGAATTCATTCATTCATTCAAGATGGTTGATTCCATTGCTGATCTTACAAGTTGAATAGCATTCACCCTACCCGCTTCTTCACCCTTCTCCTAATTCAATAGGCATGCCGCGAACTATTCTCATTACGGGTGCCAACGGGGAAATCGGTCACGGGCTGATATCAGCTCTGTCGGAGGCGTCGCCGGTGCGCATTGTCGCGCTGGACCTGCATCCGCCCGATGCCTTTGTTCAGACCCGTTGTCATCGCGTCGTCACCGGCGACATTAGCGATATTGCCCTCCTTGACAACCTCGCGGCTACCTATGATTTCGACGCGGTATACCACCTCGCTGCACTGCTCTCGACCAAGAGCGAACGCCAGCCACGGTTGGCTAATAAAGTCAACGTCGATGGTACGATCAATCTATTGGAGTTTACGGTCTCACAGGCGCGTCAGCAGGGCCGTGCCATCAAGTTCCTTTATCCCAGTTCGATTGCCGTCCATGGGTTGCCCGATCTCGCGACGAAAGCTCGCGCCGGAAAAGTATGCGAAGACGACTGGTGCGAACCGACCACCATGTACGGCATTAACAAATTATACTGCGAGCGTCTGGGACGCTATTACGAGACGTATTATCGCCAACTCGACGCCGCCCCGACCGTGGGAGGAATTGACTTCCGTTGTATCCGCTTTCCCGGTTTGATCAGCGCGCTGACGGTACCGACCGGTGGCACCAGTGACTATGCCCCGGAAATGCTTCACGCCGCTGCGTCGGGTCGGTCCTACGCCTGTTTCGTCCGTCCCGATACTACCATTCCGTTCATGGCTATGCCCGATGCCATCGAAGCCCTTTCGCGTTTAGAGGCCGTCCCGCGTGAGCGGCTATCACGCAAAGTGTACAGTATCGGTAGTTTCGCCCCCTCTGCGGCTCAGATTTACGACCGCGTGAAACAAGCATTTCCCATGGCTGACGTGAAATTCGTGCCGGACCTCAAACGACAAGGGATCGTCGATAGCTGGCCTGTGGACGTAGATGATTCAGCTGCTCGACGGGATTGGGGCTGGGAGCCGGTCTTCGACTTTGACCGTGCGTTTGATGACTATTTGATTCCCGCCGTGAATAAACGATACCGTCAACCGCCCGGAAGGTAATCGTAAGTCCTTCGCCTGGATTACTCAAAATTAGTTTCCGGTTTCGGATTGGCGTTGCCTACTCTTCGCTGTTTCTGGTAAGATTTTTTAATCGTACCCTCATCAATTCGGGTGAGGATTTTCTGAATGTCTCAAGTTCAGATTTGCCCTCGGGGACATCGCTGGGACAACCACGAAGTCTCTCAACATGCAGTTCAGGTGCTCTGCCCTCATTGTGGGGCGGAGGGGAATATGCTTTTTGATCGCGATACGCTTCCGGCCACGGAACATGATTCTTCGCCGTTGCTAAACCAACCAGCAGCAACACCAGTAGTGCAGGGTTATGAGATTCTGGAAGAGGTGGGACGCGGAGGAATGGGCGTGATTTATCGCGCTCATCATCTTGCCTCGGGACGTATCGTAGCATTGAAGATGATTTCCGCGGGGGCACATGCTTCTTCCGTCGATTTCGCGCGATTTCGTGCTGAGATTGAGGCGATTCGCCGCGTCCGTCATCCGAATATCGTCGAGGTAGTCCAGATCGGTGAGCAAAACGGCTTGCCGTTCGTCGCGCTGGAATTCATGGATCGCGGCTCACTCGCTCAATGCTTGGGTAACGCTCCTCTTCCCCCGCGTTATGCTGCCGAATTAATGGAGTTGTTATGCCGCGCCATGCAGTCGGCTCATGAGTCGGGTATCCTTCATCGAGACATTAAACCGGCTAATGTCTTGTTGGCGTCGCCATCTGCTCAAACCGATATGGCAACCCTGCCGGGGGCAGTGCGATTGCTCGGTGTTCCGAAACTGACGGACTTCGGGTTGGCCAAACGCATCGGCGATGGACCCTGTATTACACGCACAGGAGCGGTCCTAGGCACACCTGCCTACATGGCTCCGGAATTGGCCGAAGGACAATCCGCCAAAGCGACGACGGCGGTCGATGTCTACTCTCTGGGCGCGGTGCTGTATGAGGCATTGACCGGCAAGCCGCCTTACGATGGCTCCACCGCATTGGAGACGCTCGACAAGGTGCGGCGTAGCGAACCGCCCGCTCCTGATCGTCTGGTGCCTGATTTACCCGCGCCGCTCGTCAACATTTGCCTGGGCGCGATGGCCCGCGACCCCGCCCGACGCTATGCCTCGCCCAGGGCGATGGCAGACGACCTTCGACGCTTCCTTGACGGTCTTCCTGTCACGGCACGCCGCGAACCGTTGCTCCATCGCGCTACACGCTGGATACGACGGCATCCAGCCATTACCGCGTTATCGGCAGCGATGGTCCTAGTCGTCGGCCTATGTCTAATGCTGCTCATCACCACCTGGCGCATGGCCTCAGGTAACTCGGTCAGCAGTGACGATCCGAGCGTTGAATATTATGGAGGTGTTATACGTCGTTGGGGCGTACCAGAAGGCGTCTATCGACTTTCTCCCGAACAAGTCAAACGTCGTGAGGTAAGTTTTCGCATCCAGCGTCGCGGTACATGTGTCGAGAAAGTCGAGGCGGTAGACCGTACGGGTCGAGCAACCAATAGGCATAGTTTCATCGCCTATCTCGAACGTGGAGATAGCGATCAGCCCTTTCGCCGTGAGTGTCGTTGGGAATATAGCTTCGAGGGTGGGGAGTTAACGCGGGAAACCGCCTTCGATCGTGTGGGGCAGGTGGTCTGGTCGTTTCGCTACACAACGAAAACCACCGGTCACTACACCGACAAGCGAGGTTTCCCGCGTGCCCGGGCCGGGTCCGGTGCCGCCTATGTTTCGTTTGTCTACTCCGATGACGGACTCGTCAAAGAACTCCGCTACCTCAACCCTAGCGGCAAACCCAGGCCGGATCGTCATGGTATTTTCGGCCAGTGTCACGAACACGATGCCCGTGGTTTCGTCATTGGTATTGGTTTTCTAGGGGCGGAAGATCAACCCGTGGTTCATCCCGACGGCTATGCCCGTGAGGTTCGCCGTTACGACGAGCGTGGCAATCGGATGGAAACGGCATATTTTGGTCTGGATGCCTTACCCGTACTCGGGCCGTCCGGTCTAGCGCGTAAAATGACTTCTCACGACGCTGACGGTAATCCGACAGAAATACGAGCCTTTGGGATCGACGGCGCTTTGACTCGTCGTACCGAAGGTTATGCCAGCGAACGGCGAACCTACGATAGTTCTGGTCGGTTAATTCGTATCGAACATCGTGACGCCAATGGTCAACCGGCTCGGGACTGGTTTGGCGTTGCTCGGCATGAATTTGCGTATGCCGAAGGTGGGCTTCGGGTGACTGAGGCCTTTTTAGACCGAGAGGGGAAGCCGGTTAAGCATCGGTTGCTTGGTTGCACGAAGTTGACGAGCATCTATGCGGACGACGACGACAGCCAACCGACGGAGTTAATCGCGTTTGATTATGATCCGGCCTTTCGCCGCGATGGTCGATTCAGCTTGGCGGCTCCGCACGTCAAACGAAAACTCGACCAAAGTGGGCATGTCGTTGAGGAGTCGTACTTCGACCGTGACGGCCACCTCGCTCGCCGAGAGTGACTGCTCAAAGCTCGCTTTCATCACGCCCATCATCGCGTCCGCCATTTTTTGCCTAAGCTCGACCGGCCGACCGGCCAGTACGCAAACCTGCAGGTGCGCGAAGCCCTCCGGGTGCCCCTCGCCAACCATCCAGACGGACCGCAGCGTGTGGTACGCCTTGATTGTCGGCGGCTTCACCGTCTCGATCTGGGAAAAGCCCGCAACCAGGGCTTCGAGAATCTCCGGAATGTCCCCGTTTTCGGACAAATCGGCGGTGGTCTCCAGGTGCAGATGCGGCATCGTCGTAGAGTTTTACCGTCCCGCATCCAAGTCCAAACCAGGGTGCAAGAATTCGACCGGGGCTTGCGGCCAAAATGGAGTCCATGCCGTGGGCAAGGTAACCCGCTTGAACGCGCGCGTCCCTGCAAACCGTCATCTTCTCGGGATCCGAAACTACGAAAGCGAAGCCTATGGACGAAATCACCGCCGAATACGCCGTCGACCAACTCTCGACCCAAACACCGCTTCGCTTCGTCCCGCGCACTTCGGTGGCCGCGAAAACGGACCTGGGCCGGGTTCGCGACAACAACGAAGATAAGTTTG
>RGDT01000075.1 GCA_009918525.1 Planctomycetia bacterium | reverse complement strand
AGATGAATTACCAGGATGGGTCAATCCCGAAGTGGCACTCAAACGGAGACGCGGATGAGTTGGTGGCAAAAAATGTTCAGCGCTGAGCCGAAAGCGGCCGCGCCGGCGGTAACGAGCGAGCAGCCGATTTTCGCGTTCCAGCGACGGATCGCTTATCAATCCAGTGACGAGCTGGCCCAGCGATTGCAAGCAAGCGAGTCGGCGGTCAAGGTGTACGTTGATCGGGTGATGCAGGCGGCCAACGACTTTTGGAAAAAGCAGGAACGCGGGCCCGGTCGTCTGGTGACGCTGGTGGTGGCGCTGAAACCCGGAGCGCAAGTACGCTATTGGCTGGAGAGCGAACCGAGCGGACTGGACCCGGCGCAAATTCGCGAGTTGTGCGAGTTACTGTCTCAGGTGCCGCCTCCGTTGGTGGTCAAAGGGCCTGTGGCGTTCGGTATTCAGGCGACGCTTTGGGACGCGACCGGCCCCGAAGAGAACTGGCCGACGCTCCCGCGCGAATGGGCCAGGGCTAGTGTCGGTCTAAGTTTGCGAGTGCCCGACGAAGTGTTGGCGATGATATGGCCGGATTAAATGTTGCTGCCGACAGGGACGAAATAATTCTGTTCGCGTGATCCGGGGCGGTTTCCGATATAGAATAAGATAGCAAGAGTTGACGACGCAAGTCGTCGAATATCTGGGCACTCCGCCCCCCGGAGTTTGGGTTGTATGGGCGAATTCGTCATCCGAGTGGGAAGTTGCACTGCCCAAGGAAGGCGATCCAATAACGAGGATCGATTCGTTGCTGATATTCAACGTCATGTCTTTCTCGTTGCTGATGGAATGGGGGGGCAGGATCGAGGCGAAGAAGCGTCGGGACTGGCAGCAGCGATAATCCCGCCCGAAGTATCTCATCGCTTAGCCGCCCGCGAGGATGTTTCGCTCGCCGTTCGTGGCGCAATCGAAAAAGCACACCGCGCTATCGTCGAAGCGGGCCTACGCATACCCACCGCCAAGCGAATGGGCACCACCGCCGTCCTGGCCGTCCATTCGAACGATCAGGTCGTTGTCGGCAGTGTAGGCGACAGTCCAGCTTTTCTGATACGCGGCAACAAAGTCCAAAAATTGACGGTCGATCACACCATCGCTGATGCGTTGGCTCGAAATGGGACCATAACCGAAGATCAGGCCAAGTCTAGTCCATGGCGAAACGTCCTGTATCGTTTTTTGGGTTGTGCTGAAATGACCGATAGTGCCGATGTTTACCCCTTCCGTCCGCAGGCGGGCGACCGTTTAGTGTTAGCCAGTGACGGACTATCGGGCTACGTGACCTCGGAGGACTTCATCGCGGGTTGCTGTCGTCATCCCCAGGAATGGGCCAACTATCTCGTACACTTAGCCCTGGAACGCGGTTCAAACGACAATGTGACGTGTGTGGTTGTGGCGTTCGATACCCAGCGAGAACCGTAGACATCAACCAGTAAGTAGCGGGGTGATTGGGTCGAAGCCCGTTTGCTTGATCGTCCCGCTGACTCACTTCATCAACGAAGTTCACCCCCGAGTTCCACGGTATCCAACCAACGAAGAATGGCCGCCCCCAAGGCCGAACGGGTGCCCGTATAGTTGTGATCCGCTCCCGCGATGGTCTCGACCCGCGTCCGGGGGCAGGCGGCTTTCGCCGCGTCGTCGGACCCCGTAAAGGCTATGTTAGACGCCATCTCTTTTTGGCCGAGTGTCACGAGGGTCGGCACTACCACGCGCGGAAGCAAACCAAGAAAATCGTAACGCTCTTCGGGTCCGTATTTTTCGATATATCCCGCCGCCGTACACAGAAACGGCAACGGGAACCGCAAATCCAGCAGCGTATCGCCCTGACCAGCTTCCACCAGCGTCAGGGCGCGCTGGTAGTTCGCCACGAAGTCCGGCGAGTGGGCCTGAAACCACCGATAGCCCAACCGAGGCGGCGAAATGGCCACCACGGCCCGAACGGCGGCATGAGCCGCGTGCGCCTGGGCGTACAGACATTTGACGGCCCCAAGGCTGTGCCCCACGAGAACCACACGTGGCGCGAGCGTTTGGGCGTAATCAGCCCACGCCGCGAGATCGTGCCGACAGTCGCCTACGGATTCATAGGCCGCGCCGAAGCGTCGTCCGGCGTCGCTGCTGACCAGATCGTGCCCGCGTGTGTTGACGCGTATCACAGTAAAGCCCGCTTGAGCCAGTGTCTCGCCCAGTGCATCGAACAGAGCCGAACCGTAGAAATTACTGCCGGTGCCGTGAACGAGGACGGCGGCGGCTCGTGCGTCCTCACGGGGTAGGACGGCTCCATCGAGTCGAACCCCATCAGAGGCCAGCACGCGGACCAGTTGGACATTCATGGTTGTCCTTTCGGTTTGAGCTTATCGAATATCAGTCCGACCAATGGTTCGAGCAGATCGAGATATTCGCTGGCACAGATGGCCTGGACGCGCTGGAGCAGTTTGCGCCTGCGCTCGATGCGTTGGACGAACCCCTCGACGCCGAAACTTCCTAGAGAATCCTGGAGGTTCAGAAGTTCGGCGAACTCGGCGTCATCGAGTTGGCGAGCGCGATCGGGGTTGCGTTCGATCCAACTCTTGAGGTCGGGATTGCTGGCGCTTTCGAGCCGACGCCGAGTCGGATCATCGGCCCCTGCGGCCCCCTGGGCCATACGTGGTAAGAGGCGTTCCAGCGGCTGATCGCGTAGTTCGCTGACGCTCAAGCCAAAGGCACGAGCACAAGCCAAAATGGTGGCGTTGCGGAGCTTGCGTTGCGGTCCTGGTAAGAGGATTTGGCGAGCGGTATGGCGATTGAGGCGAGCGATGCGGGCGAACTCTTCCTGGTTCCAGCCGCGCTCCTCGACGAGGCGTCGGATTTTCACGGGTAGATCGTTCGTTTCGGGTTCGTCCATACGATACGAGTTTACACAACAACGTAGCGTTGACAACCGAGGCGGCCGACTAAGGTCTCAGGCCGCTCGACGGTTTTCGGGTCCTTCATCCGTAGGAAGGGACAGGACAAATCGCGTCGGACGACCAGGGCGAGGCGGTTCCAGACGCACATCGCCGCCTTGCTGGCGTGCCAATCGCCAGGCGACCGGCAAACCCAGTCCTTTGCCACGTCCAGCGTTTCGACCGGAATAAAACGGGTCGAACAGATGCGGACGCTGTTCCGGCGACGGGCCCGGCCCGCTATCCTCCACGGCCACCTCGATGAACGTGTGGTCTGCCTGGAGCGACAGTCGCGTCCAACCACCAGCCGGTACCGCCTCGACGGCGTTCTTGAGCAAGCAACTCAGGGCCGTGCTAACCTGACCCGGATCGGCCCAGACGGTCAACCGATGCGGCGCGTCCACTTCGACACGAACCTCGCGCACTGCCGCCAACTCCGCGACGCTCGACACTACTTCGCCCATCAACGTCGGCAGATCGAATCGCGACGGATGAGCGGGGGCAGGCCGGGCGAACTGCATCAGGTCGCGTAGCATCCCGTGAATACGTTTCGTCTGGCCGATGATGGTCTGTAATGCCTTGATCGTGTGCCCTTCATCGTCGGCCGTCAGCCAGTCAGCGGCATGGCTCAACACGTACTGAGCCTGCCCCGAGATGACCGCCAACGGGTTGTTGATCTCGTGCCCCGCTCCGGCCGCGAACTCGCCCAAGGCAGTGAGCTTGGCCTGACGCAACCGCTCGGCCTCGCAGCGTACCTGATCGCGCAGAACGGCCTGAAGCTGATCGGTCTCAGCCTCCAACCGTTCGTAGGTCTTACCGCCGCGCAGTCGTAGGTTGTCGGCGGCCACGGTCAGCAATTCGCGCAACAAGGGGAGATCGTAGGGCGAACGCCACGCTGGTACGTGGAACTCGTCGGTGAGCAGGTCATCGGCCACAAGGTCGTCGCATCGTAGGCCCAACAGGGCGGCGTCAGCGTCGAGCGCTTCGCCGCGACCGATCAAGCCCAGATCGACGCCGCGTTTGCGAGCCAGGAAGATGCTCAAGCGCAGCAAGGCACACAAGGAACCATCACCACCCAGCGTACCAGATGGTAATTCGACTCGCGAAAAGGTTTCGGTCAGCCAGGAGGGCAGATTCCAGGCGCGGCCGATGCGTCGCAGAGTCGGAACGGGTGCCAGAGGGGTCAACAAGCCGACGCACCAGGCTCGAACCTGGTCGGCTCGTCCTGTGCGTTGTGCCAAAGCCGAGGTGAGTCGGGCCAGCAACCAGGATGATTCCAGACGGGTCCGATGAGCGGAATCGTTCCAGTCGAACAGTCCGACGGGTGGCTCGGTCAGTCGGCATAAAGCGAAGAGTAGAACAGTCTCATCACGCGGGGGAGACGGGTCATCAGCATGACGTAACAAGAGGAGAATGGCAGCCGGATCGTGACGGATGGAAGCCCAGAAAGACATGCTCGGACGAGCCAACGCCGCCAGCGAAGCGCATGAGGGAGCGAGCCAGGGTAGAGCGGCATCCAGTCCGTTCACGGGTTGTCCTCCCTCCATGAAGAACACAAGGCCGAAAATGGATAGAGGAGGGAGAGCCGATCGCGTCACGTCACGGATCGAAAACTCTCCCCAGTCATCCACCCACGGTTCGTAGGGACTATCAGGCTCGCGAAGCCGGCTGCAAATCCAGCAACAGGCACATCCGGTCGATCAATTGTTCGATCTCGAACGGCTTGTGCATGAAATCATCGGCTCCGGCAAGGCGAAGCTCCTGAATTTTGTCTTCTTCGACCATACCCGAGATACACAGAACGCGAACATCTTCCAGGCTGGAGTCGGCCCGCACGCGCTGGCAAACTTCCTTGCCATTGATGTCTGGTAGCATGACGTCAAGGATGATGATGTCAGGACGGTAATCCTTGACCATCATGCCGGCATCAAAACCATTGGACGCAACACGGACTTCAAATCGGCCATCTTCTTCTAGGACTTTGCTCATCAGCTCGACGAGTTCGGCGTCATCGTCCACGAGCAGAGCTTTGCGCTTGCCGGACTCAAGGGCATCGGTCGGGATTTCGTTATCCTTCATGAACTTATACAGGGCTTCACGGGGGATGCGCCGGAACTTCGAGCCGGGCACGCGGAAGCCTTTGAGTTGTCCGTTGTCGAAACAGCGGATGATCGTCTGCTGGCTGACCTTGCAGATCTTGGCCGCTTCGCCAGTCGTGTAAACGGTTTTCATAAGCTCATCTATCCCCACGGGACGTAGCCCGTCGCACGAGTACGGCCAACGGGTGAGGCGGAAGAGTGAACGCTTTCCGCTTTCCTGTATGGCCCGATTCTTCCTTGATTCGCCTCGTCAGTACTCTCATGGGTGTCAGTTCGTGTAACACTTGGCCCCCTCTCAGGGCGCGCAACATCACTACGTCTGCCCGAAGACAGTTCGCCCTTGCCTAATGGCATTGGTCGACGAGGTGGATCGCGTTCAAAATTTCCACCTCGGTGTCGTTCTCGCTTGCCGAGGGAGAGAGGTTTACGGAAATTCTCTAACCTTCGTGATTATAAACAAACTGGAAATCATGTCAACACAACCTTTTTGCCCCCCTGTGTCGTAACCTCTTGAAATTTCTACACTTCCCATTCGTATTATCTTTTCTTATCTACAAATCGAATTTTTTCTATCTTCCCGAATTATCCTCATCGGTTCCTCACTCGGAGGGGGCTTCTCTCACAATCTGGAAACCCGCTTAACCCCATTTCACTATCTTCATCGGACCTCCTCGACTTCCGTGTCTACTTAAATTGCCCCGTCATCCTACATACAGCATCAAGACCGCCAAGTCTGCCGGGTTAATTCCACTGATCCGGCCCGCTTGTCCTAGTGTCGTCGGACGCACCTTGCTGAACTTCTCCTTTGCCTCCATCCTCAACTGCGGCACCGCGTGGTAGTCGAAGTGCGGCGGAATGGACTTGCCTTCTAGTCGCTGGAACCGCTCAATCTGGGCTGACTGTCGCGTGATGTATCCGGCGTACTTTGCCTCCAGAATCACCTGCTCGCGAGCCTCGTTGGGATACCCCGCGTTTGCCAACTCCGGGTGCATCCCAACCAACTGCTCCCATGTCGTCTCGGTACGACGTAGCCATGTGTCCAGGCTATCGCCGTCGTGCCGGTGCGTTCGCAGATATTCGCTCAAGGCGTTGATGGCTTGCTCCTTACGGTCTAAGCGGGCCACATCTTCGGCATTTACCAGCCCGATTCGTCGTCCGATCGGTGTCAAACGCCGGTCGGCGTTATCGTGCCGTAGCAAGAGGCGATATTCCGCCCGACTTGTGAACATACGGTACGGTTCATCGACGCCCCGCGTCACCAGATCGTCGATGAGGACTCCGATATACGCCTGAGAGCGGTCCAGGATCAAGCCGTCTTCGCCTTTCGCCGAAAGTGCCGCGTTGATGCCGGCCATCAATCCTTGCGCCGCTGCCTCTTCGTACCCTGTTGTCCCGTTAATCTGTCCCGCGAAAAATAGCCCGCCTACCTGCTTGGTTTCCAGCGTTGGGTATAACTGCGTCGGCGGGGCGTAATCGTACTCCACCGCGTAACCCCAGCGTAGTACCTCGGCCTTCTGTAGTCCCGGTATCTTTGCCAACATCGCCTGTTGAACGTCGCGCGGCAGCGAGGTTGAAATGCCGTTGCAATAATATTCCAGAGTGTTGCGTCCTTCGGGTTCCAGAAAAATCTGGTGGCGATCCTTGTCCGCGAATCGGACTATCTTGTCTTCAATTGACGGGCAGTAGCGCGGCCCTCGGCCTTCGATCTGGCCGCAGTACATCGGGGCGCGATGAAGGTTTGCCCGAATCAGGTCGTGAACCTCGGGCGTCGTGTAAGTGATGTGGCACGGCAACTGCGGCTGATCGAGTCGCGCGGTTGCGAAGCTGAACGGCGTCGGCTCGTTGTCGCCCGGTTGCAGTTCGCACTGGCCGAAGTCGATTGTCCGGCCGTTCAGCCGACAGGGGGTTCCGGTCTTGAACCGTGCCAGTTGAAAACCGCACGTAGCGAGGCTGTCGGAGAGCGATTCGGCGGAACCGTCCCCAGCACGCCCGCCGCGCGACTTCGATTCGCCGGTGTGCATGATGGCTTTAAGAAAGGTGCCGGTGGTAAGAACGATGTGGGCGGCACGATAAAGCGTACCGCCCTGCGCGACGACGCCCAGGGCGCGGCGCGGCTGGCCGTGGCGGCCTGGACTATCGTCGAGAAGCAAGCCTTCGATCATTTCCTGGCGAAGCGTCAAGTTGGGTTGGCGTTCGACGACGTGCTTCATCGTGAATTGGTAGGCTTTTTTGTCGGCCTGAGCACGTGGTGAGTGCATTGCGGGGCCTTTGGTGCGGTTGAGCAGGCGGAACTGAATGGCGGTGGCATCGATGCACTTGCCCATTTCGCCGCCCAGAGCGTCGATTTCGCGGACTATCTGCCCTTTGGCAACGCCGCCTATGGCCGGATTGCAGCTCATGGCGGCAACAGCGTCAGCGTTCATGGTGAGTAATACGGTACGAGCACCGAGCCGAGCGGCCGCGAGAGCGGCTTCGACTCCGGCGTGCCCGGCTCCGACAACAGCGACATCGAAGTGGTAAGTCAGGTTCGGCATGGTCATTCCAACAACGGGGGCTTCTATATTCATGATACCAGATGAAGGGGAAGAGAAGTCCAGTATCGTGCGGGTTCGGCGTGCGGGGTGTTACTGTCGCGTTGGATTCGTCGGTTTGAACGGATCGTAGATAGTTCTACTGACGCAATTGCTTTGGATAGTGGCTATCGTATGGTACAAAATTGTTTGGTATATTTTAGTGATCCATAAAAACAGATTACGATAGATGTGATGAAGTGCCGAGCGATACCCTGTTCATCAGAGGTCGTCGAACGAGAAAAGCGGAGGTTAGCGGTGGACGAAAACCGTTTCTGGGCAATGATCGAGGCCGCGTGGAGCGAAGCTGGCGGCAAGTCCAAGTCACGCCAGCGGTTAGCCGAGGGCAAATTGTCGGAAGACCGCACATTTGCTCTTCAAGAGATGCTGGAAGAGGAAGTCGTACCGGCCTTGCTAGATCAGCTGGACACTCTGCCCGCCGAAGAGTTGCTGGGGTTCGACCGCATTCTGGAACGCAAACTGTACGACATCGACCGGGCCGACATCCAGGAGCGGACGGATGGGTCAGACGACGGGTTCCTGTACTGCCGGGGGTTCATTGTCGGCATCGGACGGTTGTACTACGAAGCTGTTCTGGCCGACCCGGATCGTGCGGTTACTGATGCGGAATGTGAGGAGATGTGCTATCTGTCTTGGCACATGTACCGAGAAAAGTTCGGCGAGATGCCACCGTCAGGGATTTCGCGAGAATCGTGTTCCAATAGTGCAGGTTGGCGGGAACAGGGAGGGGAGAATGAGGAAAACGGAGTGCGGGATTGAAATGTTAATGATTGCGGGTTAAAATTAGTTGATTAATCTACGCGGATTAGGCCTTGCGTTCGTTCGTTTGTGCTATATAAAAGATCATTGGTGTTCTAGTTTTGCTCAATGTGTGTGGTCCGAATACTACAAGCATTCATCAGATTAAATGGATTTCGCTAAAACGACGATTTGTTAACAGAATCCTATCATTTAAGGAGACTTGTTGATGGCAGAACAAAGACCCTTTGGTGATGTCGCGCTGGCAATAAACCCAGAACCTCGTTGTCCTTGTGTTTTGCTGATTGATACGTCGGGATCGATGGGGGAGGTGGTTTCCAATATAGGTGCGGATACGGGACGAACTTTGCAGCAAGATGGGAAGAACTATCAAATCGTTTCTGGTGGAACCTCTTTAATTGATCTTGTAAACGAAGGATTGCATTCTTTTCACACAGATCTTATGAATGATCCGCTAGCTGCTCAGCGGATCGAAGTATCTGTGATTACTTTCGGCGGTAGCGTACAAACCATCATTCCGTTCGCCACCGCGCATGATTTTATACCGCCAAAACTAATTGCCAGCGGCGAGACACCAATGGGTGCGGCCATTATACGGGCGATTGAAGCTGTTGCCGAACGCAAGCGGTTATACAGGCAGCATGGCCTTCATTACTACCGACCTTGGATATTTTTCATGACGGATGGAAAACCCACAGACGCTTGGCAAACTGCGGCTCAGATGATTCGTGATGGTGAAGAGAACAAAGCTTTCGCTTTTTTTGCAGTTGGGATTGAGGGAGCTGATTTCTCAATTCTTAAACAAATTTCGATTCGTAAGCCGTTACACCTCAAAGAGTATAATTTCCGTGAAATGTTTGTATGGTTGTCACGATCTCAGAGAAAGGTGTCTCAATCAAAACCTGGACAAGAGAATCAGGTACAATTAGCTTCCCCATCCGGATGGGCCAGTTTGTGAGTTAACCATGAAGTGGACTAGTCTCGGAGATAGTGTCACGGGAACTGCTCATCGTACCCGTAATATTCCTTGCCAAGACGCCTTTTGTTTCCGTACGTTTGGCGTAACGGGCAATTGGTTAGTTATTGCAGTCGCGGATGGCGCAGGCAGTGCTTTATTTTCTGAAATAGGTGCGACAATAGTATGTAATGAGTTTGTTCAAATAATTGAACAGCTTGAACCTGATATTATCTATAGCCGTGATCATATGATCGCACTTTTTGGGAGAGTGCGCAAGACACTCGAAGAGGAAGCACAGCGGAGAAATATCAATATTCGAGAGCTGGCTTGCACGGTTTTATTGGCTGTCATAGGTCCAGACTCCGCATTTTTTGCCCAGATTGGTGATGGAGCTATCGTTTTTCGTCAGGGAATTGATTATCGAGTAGTTTTTTGGCCAGAGTCTGAAGAGTATGTTAATGTTACCCATTTTTTAACGGATGATTCTTTCGAAGAATTAGTTCGGTTTGAGGCCATCAAAGAACCGATTTTTGAAGTGGCGGCTTTCACTGATGGATTGCAACGTGTGGCACTGGACTTCACTGTACGTGTTGCTTACCAAGCGTTTTTTGGTCCTCTTTTCAACGAGTTGCGAACAATAACCGATCCAGAATTACTTATTGAGCCGTTCCGTTGTTTCCTAGATTCAGATAGAGTTAACCAACGCACGGATGATGATAAAACACTTGTTTTTGCTGTTCGTAAACCATGAAATCGCTACCTTCATTAATTGACAAAAACGGCCAACCTATCCCCCTCGACCGAGAATTAGCATCGGGTGGCGAAGGTGTAGTGCTTACTATTCTAAATAATAATAAGTTAGTAGCAAAATTATACCACCGTCAACCATCTGATCAAACGGCAGAAAAATTAGCCACGATGGTTAGCCTAGCAAATCCGGAATTATTAAAATTGGCTGCATGGCCGATCGGTCTTTTGTATCATGCTCAATCAAGACAAGTGGCCGGATTCTTAATGCCGCGATTGAATGAATTCCAACCTATTCAGCAACTTTATAATCCAATACAGCGATTACGATGTTTTCCACGCGCAGGCTGGAATTTTCAGGTGCGTGCTGCAATTAACCTCGCATCTGCCTTCGAAGAAATTCACAAAATTGGTTGTTTAATTGGGGATGTAAACCAAAGTAATATTCAAGTTTCAATTCATGCAGTTATTCGATTTATCGACTGCGATTCGTTTCAGGTACAAGTGAATGGTAAAGCATTTTTATGTGAAGTTGGCGTTGCACACTATCTTCCACCTGAGCTGCAAAATAAATCCCTACATGGTTTGCTTCGTAACGAAAATCATGATCGATTCGGTCTTGCTGTTTTGATTTATCAACTTTTGTTCGCAGGCCGTCATCCTTATGCCGGTGTTTATCATGGGGCTGGCGATCCTTCCTTTGAGCAACTTATCGCCGATTTTCGATTCGCACAAGGACCGTTGGCGCACACTTGGAAAATGTCGCCTCCTCCTCACACACCAACATTTGTTGACATACCACCTGATTTAGGTAATTTGTTCCGCCGTGCGTTTGAGCGTGGTAGCGAAAAGAATACACGTCCAAGTCCGACCGAGTGGCTAATGTCGTTAAAACGACTTGAACAATCACTTGTTGTATGTGCAATAGATACCGGACATACGTACTGGCGAGGTGCTCATTCTTGTGTTTGGTGTCGATTGGGTGCACATGGAGGACCTGAATATTACTTTGGCGTTGCTGGTGATGTTGCTACCTTCGCAGTAGATGAAGTGAAACTTCATGAAGTTTTGCGGCGGTTGAGGGAATGTGGGCTATTTGATTTTCGGTTAGCACGGCATAGGTTTGTTCCTCCGCAGTCACCGAAGGCAACTCCTTTGCCTCAAGGAGCGCAGGAAAGTCAGAGTGCCATTTTTATTCTTACCGTGGTTATCTGTCTTTGCCTATTTGCTGTTCCTTTCGGAATTATTCACTGGGCGATATGTCTTGGTGGTGTACTGTGTGCCTCTGTTTTTGGAATATGGCTTGCAATAGCTTTTTGGACTGCTCCTTATTATTGGGAGATTCGTCGTCGCCGGGTGGCACTGAAGGATGCGACAATTGCTTTTGAAAAAATCGAAGCAACTTGGAAATCGATTGTTTCGCGCTACCAACGTGCTCATTATGATACAAGTAAATCAGTTCAAACTTTAATTACGCAATGCTATGAACTTGCTTCTCAGTATCAAATCGAGTTAAAAGAGCTGACTATAAAAGCAGAAGAAATGGGTCGTCTTCGACATCTTCGCCTTCACCTCATCGCAGATGCTGACATACCTCAGATTGGCACTCGCCGGAAGCAAATTTTAGCATCAAGCCGTATGTTCACAGCAGCCGATATAAACGACCAAAATGTTCGTAATATTAAAGGCTTTGCTGATGTTCTAACAAGCCAGTTACTATACTGGAAAAACCAGGTACAGCAACAATTTCATTTCGACCCTGCGACAGCGGTTTCTGTAACCGACAAACGTTCCCTGACAGCCAAGTTTCGAAATCAACATCAACAACTGCTTGCAAGTGTTAATCATGAAATAACGAAACTTGAATCGCTTGCACCAGAGTGTCAAGCGTCACTTAATAAACTCACTCCAGACTTACAACGTGTAGTCGCACGTTGTGAACAGGCCGAGGCTGATATGAAAATAATTTGTAACAATAATTATTTTTATTATTTATCTGGCAAGTATTAAGTTTGGTGTCTATAATCATTGGTGCAGATCGGGACGTCGTGTATTAGGTGTAAAAAATATAATATATAGACCCCACAAATGCTAGTATTTTGTATGGAAAGAAAAATATGCTGCTGGAATTTTCTGAAAAATGCCTTTCCCAATCAGTAGAATCCGCGAAATAATGTGGAATGATATAAATAAATATTTGTTGATTGCTATTTCTTTGATAGCAAGGTGGATGGACCATGGCAACTGATGTCCAAGTTTCAGCTCGAATATTGCGGTTTCCTCAATCGTGCTCCTGTTGTGGCGATGTGCCTGACACGTTTATTCAGACAACTTTAACTCGCGTTACCGGTAAACGTATCGTTCGAACACAATCGAAATCTTGGTCGTTTCCAATCTGCCGACGCTGCGTTCAACATGCTTCTCTGTTCTGCGAAGCCGACCAATGCTATCAAATGGGGCGAAATTATAAATTTACTGGTATTGCTTTTGTTATTATTGGGGCTATATTGACTTGTGGCCTTATTGGAATACCGATACTAATTTACGGTATTTTTTCCCTGATGAAATCGGTTCCAAGAGCCAATCATAAAGCCGAAGAACTAGAACGCGAAGCAAATTGGTTTTTGACAAAACAATGCGAGTGCCGTAAAATTGTTGTAACATACAATGGATGGAACGGCAGCGTTCATTCTTTTAGTATACAAAGCGATAGGTACGCCCAGGCGTTTATAGCTGCTAATCGAGGAAAAGTGATTGGTTAAAAATATTGTTGAAGGCATATCACAAATATAAACCAGCCGTTGAGGATGTCACAACGGCTGTATTCTTGGTTAATCGAATGATACTATTAATTCTGTATTACTGGCGAGAGTGTTAACATTTTTATTTTGCCACGCCCCACCCTCACATATGAATCGCCCGCTTGTCCACTCCCAACGCCGCTTCCTTTAACGCCTCGGACAGCGTCGGGTGGGCGTGGCAGATGCGGCCGATGTCCTCTGCACTGCCCCCGAACTCCATCACCGCCACTGCTTCCGCGATCATGTCGCTGGCACGTGGCCCGAATATGTGTACTGCCAACAACTTATCATTCTTCGCGTCGGCCAACACTTTCACCATGCCCTCGGCCTCGTCCATACACTTGGCTCGCGGACTGTACAACAATGGGAACTTGCCGACCCTATATTCCCGTCCTGTCTTCTTCACTTCTTCCTCGGTTGGGCCGACGCTGGCGATCTCAGGCCAAATATAAATCACACTCGGGATGCGGTCGTAGTGTATCTTGGTCTTGATCCCCTTCAACCGCTCGGCGAACGCCACCCCGTCTTCCTCGGCCTTGTGGGCCAACATGGGGCCGGGAATCAGGTCGCCGATGGCGTAGATGCCCTTGATGTTCGTCTCGAAATCCTCGTTGACCGGCACGACGCCCGTGCGTTCTTCCAACTTCACGCCTACCTCGGTCAGTCCCAACCCGCCGCTGTAAGGCCGACGCCCTACGGCGACGAGAACCTTGTCGGCGCGGAACTCTGCGGGGCCGGTTTTACCGGTCACTTTGACAACAACTTCATTGCCCTGGACGGTTGCGCTCTCGACCTTCGTCTCTAGCTGGAAGGTTAGTCCCAACTTCATGAGCGATTTGTGGGCCGCGTCGGCAATCTCGGCATCGGCAAGGGGGAAGATACGCGGCAAGAACTCCAACACGGTAACTTTGCTACCCAGTCGCGCCCAAACAGAACCTAACTCTAATCCAATATATCCACCACCGATAACGATCAAATGTTTGGGTACTTTGTCAAAGGCAATAGCACCTGTGGAATCGACGATGAATTTACCGTCGAACGGTACCGTGGGGATGCGGGTCGGCTCGCTGCCGGTCGCCAACAGAACGCGCGGGGCGCTGAGCGTCTGCTCGCCGACTTGTACCTTGTGCGTCGCGCCGGACGGTGGTACGAGTTTGCCGATCCCGGTGAAAACGGTGACTTTGTTTTTCTTCATCAGCCCGGCCACGCCTTGGGTGAGTCCCTTGACGACGCTATCCTTGCGGGCCATCATCGTACCAAGGTCGAGTTTGACATCGCCGATCTGCACGCCGTGACGGGCGAAAGACGACTTAGCCTGGTGGTAGGCTTCGCTGGAGTCCAGCAATGCCTTGGACGGAATACAGCCGACGTTGAGGCAGGTTCCGCCGAGTGTGGCCCGTTTTTCGATAAGGGCGACTTTCAGCCCCAGTTGCGACGCCCGTATCGCGGCCACGTAGCCGCCCGGCCCACCGCCGATGACGATCAGATCGAACTCATTCATATCATTCCTCTCCGAATGTCTCACCTCCACAGACATAGAAACACCGAGAAGGAAAAAACATAGAGATACAGCTATCCGTCTTGTTTTTGCTTCTCGGTGTCGTGGTGTCTCGGTGGTGTACCGCTGTTACACTTCCAACAGCAGACGCTCAGGGTTCTCGATGGCTTCCTTGATTTTCACCAGGAAACTCACTGCTTCTTTGCCGTCGATGATCCGGTGATCGTATGACAACGCCAGATACATCATCGGGCGAATGACGATCTGATCGTCCACGACCACGGCCCGCTTGGTAATGGCGTGCATACCCAGAATCGCGCTTTGCGGCG
>RGDT01000074.1 GCA_009918525.1 Planctomycetia bacterium | reverse complement strand
AACTCCTCCGCCACGCCCCCTCCGGCGATCTCTTCGGCTGGACTCAGGACGTCGGCATGGGCTGGAAACCCCACGAACTCACACGCCCCGAAGTCCTCCTCCTCAGCACCTCCGGCGGGCTACGCGGCCCCGCAGGCGAACCCGTCGCCCTCGGCTACCACACCGGCCATTGGGAAGTCATTCTCCAGATGAAGGCCGCCGCCGACGAACTCCGCGCCCGCCGCGCCATCCCGTTCGCCGGCTTCGTCACCGACCCGTGCGACGGCCGCACCCAGGGTACGCCCGGGATGATGGATAGCCTCCCGTACCGCAATGACGCGGCCATGGTGTTTCGGCGTCTCATTCGCTCGCTGCCCACACGCAAGGGCGTTCTAGGCGTCGCCACCTGCGACAAAGGCTTGCCCGCCATGATGATGGCTCTCGCAGGTTGCCTCGATCTGCCCACCGTCCTCGTCCCCGGCGGCGTCACCCTCCCGCCCACCGATGGCGAAGATGCCGGTAAAGTCCAGACCATTGGCGCTCGCTTTTCTGACGGCCAACTATCACTCGCTCAAGCGGCGGAGCTTGGCTGCAGGGCATGCGGTTCGCCCGGTGGTGGTTGTCAGTTTCTCGGAACTGCCGCCACCGCTCAAGTCGTCGGTGAAGCGCTGGGCCTCAGCCTGCCCCACGCCGCACTTGCTCCGTCTGGCCAGCCCATCTGGCTGGATCTCGCTCGTCGTTCCGCCCGTGCCGTCCTGAATCTCATTGCCGCCAAACGAACCACCCGCGATATACTCAGCAATGCCGCTTTGCATAATGCTATGGTCGCTCACGCGGCATTCGGTGGTAGTACCAATCTACTCCTCCACATCCCGGCCATCGCCCATCAAGCTCGATTGCTTCGTCCAACGGTTGACGACTGGGAAACGATCAACCGCCAGGTGCCGCGTCTGGTTGATGCGTTGCCAAACGGCCCCATCGGCCATGTCACCGTACGTGTATTTCTCGCGGGCGGTGTGCCGGAAGTCATGCTCCACCTACGTGAAGCCAACCTCTTACGCCTCGACGCGCTAACCGTGACCAATGAACGGCTCGACGCGGTTCTCGACTGGTGGGCCAAGAGCGAACGTCGCAAGCGGGTACGCGACCTATTGTATACACGCGACCACGTCGATCCCGATACCGTCATCATGTCTCCTGCCCAAGCTCGTGAACGTGGTCTGACCTCCACCGTGACCTTCCCACGCGGTAACCTCGCTCCCGAAGGAGCCGTGATCAAATCCACGGCCATCGACCCCAGCGTCGTGGACGCGGATGGCGTTTATCGGAAGATCGGCCCGGCCAAGGTCTTCGTCACCGAACGAGCCGCTATCGAAGGCATCAAGTCACACGTGGTCAAGCCGGGCGATGTGCTGGTGCTGATCTGCCGCGGCCCGATGGGATCGGGGATGGAAGAGACGTATCAGGTGACCAGCGCCCTGAAGCATTTGCCATGGGGCAAACACGTCGCGGTCATCACGGACGCCCGCTTCTCCGGCGTTAGCACCGGAGCGTGCATCGGGCACGTCGGCCCCGAAGCATTAGCGGGCGGCCCCATCGGCAAAGTACGCGACGGCGACCGTATCCGCATTCTGATTGATCGTCATCGTCTGCAAGGTAGTATCGACCTGCTCGGCCCCAACGACGAACCGCTCAGCCACGAGGAGCTACACCAACGCCCTGCACGGCCCGACCTCGCCGCCGACCCCGGACTACCGGACGACACGCGTTTATGGGCGGCATTAGTGCGGGCTTCAGGGGGAACGTGGGGTGGTTGTGTCTATGACGTTGAGGCAATTTCAGCAGCACTTGCTGGGCGATGATCGCGGCCATTTTGCTTGCGTCTATTGACTAGCCCGCCTACGATAGACATAGGTACTCTTGGCTGAAACCTCGACCGACGATTAAAGTCGTCGGTTTGACAGTCCGCATCACAACAATGGTTTTGGCCAAAGTCACCGGGGGAAGAGGGTACGAACGGGGGAAAGATAACATGTTTGGTTCAACGCGCCTTTCTGCGGTGATCGCTTTGGTTTGCTTTACTGTTGGGGTTGCTCAGGCTCAAATTGCGGTCAATCCGGTTACCGCGGCCGGAGCTCGCGGATTCGGTGGATTCACGGGTATGGCTGCCGGAGTCGCCTTGCCAGGTACAGGGATCGGCATCGCCACTCCTTATGCCCTTTCGACGGTTGCGGGCAATCCCTATGCAGCCGGTTCGTTGGGTGTCACTCCTTACGGTGTCGGGGGCTACGGTTTGGCTACGGTTCCGGCTTTCGGCGGCCCCTTTGCTCCACCCTATGAGTACAACCCGCCGTTTTTTGGCTATCGCCAAGATCCGATGAACGGGTACCTGACAGGCGTAGCCAGCGTTACCACTGCCACGGGACAATACTGGAACCAGATCGAGCAAGCACGTCTGACGCGCGAACAGGCTCGTCGGTCAAGCTTTGAGACCGCCCGCCGTCGTATCGAACTAGAAACTTGGTACGAAAGGCAAAAACCCAAAACACAGGATCTCGTCGATGCCGCTGTCCGAACGGAACTCGACAGCGCCCGCAAAGATCCGCCCGTGACCGATGTCGTCTCGGGAAAGGCTCTCAACGCTTTGCTAAACAGTGTTCGCAAAATGGGACGACTGACCCGCGGACCAAATATCTCGCTGGAAGAAGAAACGCTCAAGCGAGTCAATCTAGCTTCGCCCGCTGCGGCTGGTAATGTCGGGTTACTCAAGGATGGCGGTAAGCTGAAATGGCCCTTGAGCCTGATGGAGACACAGTTTGACGACCAACGCACTCGTCTATCTCGCAACATCGAACTGGCCGTAGACGCCATCAAGAACAGTCCACGCGGCGAGGTCGAGCCACGCTTGCTAAAGGATATCTCCGCCGATCTGAAGGCTCTACAGGACAAAGTGGACAACGGCCAAGACGAGCTGACGATTTCGCAATCGCTCCAGGCCAAGAGCTATCTACGTCAAGTATCGGCAGCAGTGACATCGCTACGCGATCCGCAAGTCAAGCGGTATCTCTCGACCAGCGCCAAAGGAAAAACGGTTGCCGAGTTGATGGAAAATATGAAGACCGAAGGACTGGATTTCGCCCCGGCCGCTCCCGGTGATGAGGCTGCGTACATGGCCCTGTACTACGCTTTGCGAGAGTTCGAAGCTGGTCTGTCGTTGGCACAGAAGTAAACTCGCAACCCCGTTCGTTGGACACCACCCCAAGGGCGTCGGAAACATCTCGTGTTCGACGCCTTTGGGCATTTTTAGCCAATTCGCCGCGAAGCCAACATGCCGCACGCCCCATGAATGTCACTACCGCCGCTATAACGACGAACAATCGGCGCGCCAACGTGCCGCGTGAGGGCGTCGCGGAACGCTTCGCGCTCCGTTTCGTCGGCTGTGCCAAACGTGCCGGAAGCGTCGTTGACGTCGATCAAGTCAAGAATGATCGGCATTCCGCGTGTCAGTTCGGCCAAACGTTTGGCGTCGTCTTCGGTCGTGTTGATGCCTTGCAGTAAGGTCCAGGCGAAGGTCATTCGCCCGCCGACGGCCTCTTGGTATTCGCGTACCGCTTCCATTAATTCCGACAGCCCGTGTGTGTTCTCGACGGGTAACAGTGTCCGCCGTTTCTCCGTGTCGGCGGCCGTCAGCGAGACGATAAGTCGATAGGGACGGCGTTCGCGCGTATAGCGACGGATCATCGGCGCGATACCGACAGTGGAAATGGTGATGGCCTTGGCACTGATCGCTGGGCCGCTAGGATCGGACAGCACCTCGGCGG
This sequence comes from Planctomycetia bacterium, assembly GCA_009918525.1. Taxonomy (GTDB): domain Bacteria; phylum Planctomycetota; class Planctomycetia; order Gemmatales; family Gemmataceae; genus RGDT01. The sequence goes on along the minus strand of RGDT01000074.1, from coordinate 11,019 downwards.
CGCGGAGAACGCGCTCGTAGTTAAGCAGCGGTTCCCCCTGCCCCATGAACACGACACCGCGCACCGGGAAGGGCGAATCATCGCGAATGTGTAACACCTGATCGACGATTTCCCAGGTCGCCAAATTACGCCGAAAGCCCATTTTCCCGGTCGCGCAGAAGGCGCAGCCCATCGCACAACCGACCTGCGACGACACGCACACGATATATTTTTCGTCGCCCGGCCGATGCAAGAGCGGGATGCGTACAGCCTCGAACGGCTCGACGCCGTCTCCCGCAAACAGATATTTGGCAAAGCCGTCCCGAGGCGAGACAGCTTTTTCAACAACATGAAGGCGGGGTATGGAAGTGGCTTCGCGCACGCGGCGCAACACGTCCCGGCGTACTTCGGGTAACTCGTCAGGAACGCCCCCACTCTGACGAACGACCGCCGACTGGAGCCGACGAGCGAGCCGCTCGTCAACCCCCAGAGGAGCGAGTAGTTCGTGCAGCTGATCGGCAGTGTGTTCTTTGAAGAGAATCATTTTGTGGATGTTGAAAGCGGGCGAGCGGGATGTGTAGACGCCCCGACAATCGGGCGCGGGCGAGGGGGGCGTGTTAACGCCCCGGCAAGCGGGCAAAACGCCTTACTTCTTCCAGGGAAGGGTCGAGATCGTCTCGACCGTCGATTCCTGTTCTTGCGACAGATCGACCTTGGTCGTCGTGCCACCGATTTCGATCGACAGTTCACCCGCGAGGCTGATCTTGACCGTGGACTTGTCCAGCAGGCCCGTCTTCACGTTGAACGTGATCTTGCCGTCCTTCGACGTGCTTTTCAGCTTCGCGGCCTTGATCTTGAACGGTAAACCGCCCTGTCCGGCAGCCTCTTGAGGCGGCGAGTAGTTCAATGTTGTGTCCACCTTAATGGTCGCGATGTCGCCCGTCGTGCCTTCATAAACGTAGCTATATTCGTTGTCGTAGGTACCGATCGGCCCCATCGCGAGCTTCGTCTTACGGCTCCACTTGTCGCCCTTCGCCGCTTCTTTGGCCGGGATGACGGCGAAAGTCGGCTCGGCCATTTCCCTCAAGGCCGTTTCGCTCAGGATCGTTTCCAGAAGCGATTTCATTTGCGGATTGGCAGCGACCAATTTGCGCAGGAAGTCGTCGCGGCCTTCCATTTTCGTGATTTTCATGTCTTTGGTGTCTAGTTCAACCGTGAACTTCGACCCTACCAACGACTTGAAGTAATCGGCCAAGGGGTTATTTGCGGTGGCTTCCTTGGTCGAGTCGTAGCTGATTTTGTTGCCGCCGATGTCGATTTCCATCGTGACACCTTCGATGGATTGTTCTAGCGTCACCTTGTCGCCTTCGACCTTCGTTGGTGTCCAGCCAAAATAGAATGTCTGCGCCTGCGTTTGCGGCACGTCGTTGTTCATAACTTTCATATTCTGGACGGTCTTGGTGAACATCTTCTGGTAGAAGGTCTTGCCCTTCTCGAATTTCCACTTCAAGGTGGCTTTGTCGCCGTCCTTCGGCTTGTCGCCGTCCTTCGGCTTGTCGCCGTCCTTCGGCTTGTCGCCGTCCTTCGGCTTGTCGCCGTCCTTCGCCTTATCCTTATCCTTTTCGACAGCCTTATCCTTATCTTTGTCCTGGGCGATGACGGATGCGGTGAACCCTGCGAGGAGTCCGAATACCAGCAGACCTGCTACGAGACGACGAAACATAGATTAAACCTCCAGTCCCGAAAGACGATTGCACTCCGGAAGTATATCTCCTTGTTGTAGTGGCCTACAACGAACCTTCAAGAGAACTTTCGCCCGGAGTACCTATCCGATGGACCTTATCAGCACTTTACACGGCTCGATGCTCCAGAATTTCTTCCCCGCTGGCTGGGATCTGGCCAAGATCGACCGCCTCGCAGGACACGACATCGCGCGTCAGGCTTGGTGGAACAAAGACTTTCATCCTGTGCCCTGTGCCACACTGGCTGACTTTGACACCTACATGGGGCACGAGATAGCCTTGGAAATTCTCAAAGCTCGCCAAGCCGGTCAGCCGATTGCCTTCATCCTCCCCGTTGGGCCAATGGGCATGTACCGCTGGGCTGTCTATTTCCTCACCGAGTGGGGCGTCCACTGCGATCACGTTCACGGCTTTAACATGGACGAATGGGCCGACGCTCAAGGAAACACCCTACCCGGCGATCAGCCCGGTGGCTTTCAACATGCCATGGAACAGGCGTTCTATGGCCCCCTTGGAACGCGGACGGTTCCGAAAAACCAGCGTCACTTCGCGCTGAAAACGGAACTGCCCACCTATGCTGCCCAGATTGCCGACTTGAAAAAGCAGGGGGCCAAACTCGTAACCGTGTTCGGCATCGGTCGTGTTTGCCACATCGCCTTCTGGGAACCACACTTCGCAGGCGAATTTAAGAGCGAGACCGATTGGCGAGCGCAGACACACCGCATCGGCGCAATTCTTCACCCGCTGACCATCGAGCAAAATGCCATCACCAGCTTCCGCAGCCGCACGACGCTGGTACCGTGTTATGCCAACACCATCGGGCCGGGTCTGTTTCTGGCGGCTGACCGAATCATCGGTGGGGCAGACGGCTCGCTGGGTCGAGGAATGCAATGGCAAGGATTGTCACTGCGAATGACATTGCTGCATGAGCCTTCGACGTGGATTCCGTCGAGTTTCATGCCGACGCTAGCGGGTAGACTTTTCTACCTAAGCGAGCTGGCCGGGCCGCTGATCGCTGACTGCAATTGATCGGCAGTCGAGAAGACGGGTAAGATCGAGAGCGAGGAGGAACGCACGATGCGAACCTGGATACGCCGCCTGATCGCCCGTACGGTATTAACCCGGTTCGTGCCCGGACTGGCCAAAAAGCTGGGCGAACACCTGAGCACCGTGCATCACTGGAGCGACGACCTGCTCACCGCCGATTGGCCGACGTTGGCGTTGCTCGACGACATTCTTCGCGAAGGTGGGCCGGACGAGATCGACTTTGCCTCCGGCTCGCCACGTTTCGAGAACCTTGCCACAACGCATAAGCGTCTGGAAGAACGCGGTCTGCCACCCGTCGCCGGACTGCCGATCTTGCGCGGGGCCGTAGCAAGGTATCTGGCTGCCGGGGGATATGAAGTCTGTCCCGGTGAACAAATATTGATAACACCCGGAGCGTTCGGGGCCGTTCACACGATTTTCGATGCTTTTGTCGGGCGCGGCGAGGCGGTTGTCCTGCCCGATCCTGTAGCGCCCTTATACACGCTGGCGGCGCGATCGGCCAAAGTGCGGTGGGTTCAAACGGTGACATCCCGGAAGCAACTCGCCGGGGCGATGCGCGGCGCGAAGCTACTCGTGGTCTGTTCGCCCAACAATCCGACGGGAGCCATGCTCGGCGAGGCTGAGCTAGAGCACCTCGCCTGGCACGCTCGGCGGAGTAATGTCCTGATCCTGAGCGACGAATCGTTCACCGCGTTTGCTCACGATGCCGAGCCGCTGAGTATAAGCGCCTATGCACCCGAGCGGACGCTGGTCGTCGGCAGCGTTAGCCACAGTCACGCGATGGCCTGGGCGCGGGTCGGCTGGATCGCCGGGCCACGGCCGCTCGTCCGAGCTTGCATGGCGGCAGCGGGGCTGCGTGGGCCTTTCGTCTCGACGACAGCCCAACAGACGGCGGCAACGGCATTAGGAGTGCTGGACGCAACGGAGCCGTATCGCCAAGATGTAGAACGGCGGCGCGATTATGTCTCTGAACAACTCAACGCCATGGGGCTACGAACCCAGAAGCCGGCGGCGGGCTATTTCGCGTGGTGCAAAGTTCCGGCAGGAAGCGGTATCGAATTCGCGAGACGGATACGACAGACGTGCCGCGTACGGCTGATGCCTGGCGAGTTATTTGGGCCGTCCGGCGTAGGGCGAGTCCGGCTGACGTTCGGACACGATGCGGGACGCCTTCACGAGGGGCTTCACCGGCTGGCGGGGCAACTGGTTTGCGAACGGGTGAGGCTTCCTGTCGAAAGTCGGTAGCGGTTTTTTGTCTTTTTCGGAACCGTCGCTGACGCTTCCGGCTCTGAAATATCGCGGCATGTCCGGTTCAGAGCCGGAAGCGTTAGCGACGGCGTTTTTACCCACCGTCGGTTTTCGGTGTGAGACAGAATCGCAACGCTACTGAAGTCCGAAGAGGCTCACCCATGAAAGTCAAACAATCGCCCGAAGATTTCGTTGTCGAAGAACTTACCGACATTATCCCCGGTGATCGGGGCGATTTCGCATTCTATCGGCTCGACAAGATCGGCTGGGCCACTCCTGACGCGCTCGCGGCTATTCGTCGTCGCTGGGATATCGAGTTGCGGCGAATGTCCTACGGCGGGCTGAAGGACCGGCACGCCAGCACGACGCAGTATCTTACCATTCACCACGGACCGCGCCGAAACCTGAAGCATCACGGCGTTACGTTGTCGTATCTCGGAAACGTAACAAGGCCGTATGGCTCAAGCGACATTCGCGCTAATCGCTTCGCCGTCACACTGCGCGACCTTGATCCGGCCGAGCGTGACACCATCAACGCGCGTTTCACCGCTCTGGCGACGTTAGGCGTTCCGAACTATTTTGACGATCAACGTTTCGGGTCGGTGTCCGGCCCCGGCGGGGAGTTTATCGGACGTCTGTTGGTTCAGCGGCAGTTTGAGGAAGCTTTGAAGCTAGCGCTGGCTGGTCCCTACGCCCACGACGACGCAGCCACGAAGGTAGAGAAACAAACGCTCCGGGACTACTGGGGGGACTGGGCAACCTGTAAGGATCGGCTGCCGCGGGGCCATGCTCGAAGCCTTATTGATTACCTGCGTGTACATCCGGGCGACTTCAAGGGGGCCGTGGTTCGTCTGCGACCGGAATTGCGCGGATTATATCTATCGGCGTATCAAAGTTATTTATGGAATCGAATGTTATCGCGATGGATCGAGCAGCACACAACACCCGAGACGAGGCGGCTGGTGGAGCAAAGGCTAGGCCCCGTACCATTTCCGCTGGTGCTGGATGCAGACGCCGCAAGGGAATACGCCGCGTTACAACTGCCGCTGCCGTCTGTTCGCTGGAAATCGGAAGAAAACGACGGACGGTTGACGTTGGTGGAATCCGTGTTGGCGGAGGAAGGGTTGACCCTTCGGGAGATGCAGGTACGAGGGGTGCGAGAACTATTCTTTTCGCGAGGTGAGCGCCCCGCACGGATTGCTATACGAGAAGGAACGGTGGAATGGTCGGACGACGATCATCATCGGGGACGTTTACGGCTGACGATGCGTTTCGAGTTGGAGCGCGGGAGTTACGCGACATTGGTGATCAAAGGGTTGACGGGGTGAAAAAAGAAGTATCTGATAATCTCCCAGGAGCCACTTGACTACCGGTCGATTGTGCATTAAATTGCAATTACGCTATTAATAGAATTCCAGCAATTACTCAAGGAGTGGATTGCAGCCTCCATGAATTGTAGCTTGTGCTACATAACGAGCAAATGGCATAAATAACAATTAAGAATTATGGTCTTAAGGGAGTAGAGTTTATGATGTCCAATTTTCGTCTGGTACCCTTCACAGTTATGGTAGTTTGCCTTTTTGATGGAATGAGTAATCGAGCATGGGCGCTCTCGTCTCCGGAGATGAACCCCGAATCAGTGGCAAGCGCAGTAACTCTGCTTGCAGGAGGTTTATTTCTCCTCAGTCATTCCGTATACCGCCGGAAAGTTCAGTAAGCCAGATTATCTGTGAAGTATGTGATCTGATAACAATATACTGTGGTTTACCAGTAGTGCCATTCATCTCTTTAGATCACATACTTTATTATTCACACCTTCCAAATATGTAGCTTGTAATTATTTGGCTAATTGCTTGTTCAATCAACGAAAAATAAAATATGCGCTCTGAGATAAAGAATCCTTCGGACACTGTTACATATCTCAACTTAACTCTGTGGCGTGGAATTGTCGCTGGTATTATTTTTATCGAGTTCATTCTATTCATTAGTTGGGTTGATTTCGCCAGGCTGATACAAACGATAAAGTCGTGGCCAGGACTATATGGTCTGCAAATTCTCGTCGGTACATGCTGCACTGCTTCGCTTCTGGCATTTCTGTTCGGTTCTCGATATACAGATGACCAGATGCGCCCGGTCGTTGATTGGATTCTGATACTCAGGCGTCCTGTTCCCTTTCTTCTGCTGCACACAGCTTTATTAATTGGGATAATAATACTGACAGCGGTAGTAGCAGAAGGCAGCGAAGTTTATAAAAAAAACTTTCTTCGGTACGCTTCCGGTTGGTTGTTGCTTGTCGGCTCGATGTTTGTTGTCAACACTATTCCGTTCCTCGGAAAGGAAGTATGGTTTGGCGTGCTACGCGGCGGTTGGGACGTGTTTGTTACTGCTTGTATTGTTGGTTTTTTCGTTTGTGCGATCATGCTCGCTTACCCTACTTGGTGGATCTTAAACGGATCCACACTATTCGGCGTGAAGGTGGTCCTCCGATTATTAGTGACGGATTTATTGTATCAACCTGAAAATGCAATCATTGGCACTCCAAATTATTCAGTTGAAATCGTTTGTGCATGTGGTGGAATTGAGGGTATTGGTCTTAGTCTGGTATTTCTTTCGACTTATTTATGGCTTTATCGCCACAATTTGCTTTTTCCTCGAAGCTTCTTATTACTTCCTATCGCCATATCGCTAATGTGGCTTTTGAATGTAGCCAGAATTGTCGGCCTCGTTTTAATCGGCAGCAATAAAGATTCATGGATTAGTCCCGATGGCTTTCATGCTCAGGCAGGCTGGTTTGGTTTTTTGATTATTCATCTCGGAATCGTGGTTATTACTCGTTACTCGACTTTTTTTAGCGTCAATACCGAACACTCCATGATTCCTTTGTTCAACATGGCCGAAGTGGCTTTTCTGTCTCCGGCTCTGGCGTTGATTAGCTTAGCAATGCTTAGTCCGTTGTTCGGAGATGGATTAGATTGGCTCTATCCACTTCGTGTGATCACGGTAGCTCTCCTTCTCTACATTCTGCGAAGGCACTATCGTCAAGTTCTGCGATACACGTGGTCGTGGGAATCAGTCGGTGTTGGGATCGCCGTTTTTATCCTGTGGTTGGCATTAGAACCCCTTGTTAATCTAAGTGAGAGCGGAGAATCGTTAAGAAATCAAATATCGCAACTATCTACAACCTGGCTTATCTTTTGGTTATTTTTTCGTGTCGTCGGATCGTCGATCACGGTCCCATTGGCTGAGGAGTTAGCATTCCGTGGCTTCTTGACGCGGCGATTGATTGCTGGTGATTTTCAAAGCGTTCCTTCAGGAACTTACAGCACCTTATCTTTCCTGTTATCCTCACTTTTGTTTGGTTTAGTACATGGACGCTGGTTTGCAGGCACACTCGCTGGGATGGCCTACGCCCTCACCCTATATCGTCGTCGTGAACTTATGGATGCCGTTTTGGCTCATGCGGTTACTAACTTTTTACTTGCATGTTATATTCTACTGACGGGCCGTTGGTCGCTTTGGTCTTGAAACCAATTCATCATTCTTAGATTCCAAGGCGTATACGATTTGATTATATTATGCGAACCATTGGTCGCTACACGCCTATTCGTAGCCCGCCTAACCTAACAACATGACGCCGCAACGATCGACGATTGACCGTCCATTGTCGGAACCACTCCAGCGGCAGACGGAAATGATCGTGTTGCGGCATAACCTACCTCCCTATTGTCACTCGAGCCAAGCGGAGGGAGAGCATCCTTTCATTCTATACTCCCAGTCGTTTAAGTGCTTCGCGGTTTAACTCGATGCCCAGCCCCGGACGATCCGGTACGTTCAAATATCCTTCCGCGTCCACTTTGAACGGAACCGTCACAATCTCTTCCAAATAGGGCGACGGCGTCAGATACTCCACATATCGAGCCACAGGCACCGCAGCCGTCAAATGCAAGTCCGCTGCCAATCCTACGGCCGTATTCCAACCGTGCGGCACCCATTGAATGTTGTGTTCGTAGGCCATCCAAGCGATACGCCAGGCCTCCGTCAAACCGCCGCACTTGGTGCAGTCGGGCTGGATGATGTCCACCGCTCCGCGTTCGAGCCATGGACGGAAACTCTGGCGGCGAGTCAACACCTCGCCCGTTGCGATGGGTACCGGCGAATGCTCGCGCAAGAGGATATAGCCTTCCAGGTCGTCCGGGGGTAATGCCTCCTCGAACCAAACTACCTTGTAATTGGCCAGCATTCGGGCCGTCTGAATCGCCCACTTGTAGCCGTGCGGCCAAAACTGCTCGCTTCCGCCAGCGTCTACCATCAACTCAATGTCTGGGCCAAGCGTGTCTCGCGCCGTTTGGATGAGCAACTCGTCCGTCCGGGCGTCGCGTCGGCCGAAAGGTCGCCAGCCGAGCTTGATGGCCTTGAAGCCCCGCGCTTTGGTCGCCAAGAGCGCATCGCGTAGGGGTCCCGGTTCGTCGAACAATAACGATCCATATGGCTTGATGCGGGTACGATAATTGCCGCCCAACAACCGGGAGACGGGTTGGTTGGTGATCTTGCCGAATAGATCCCACAAGGCAATATCGATACCGCTGATAGCATGTTCGACCGCGCCGCCGCGTCCTTGCCAAAAACAACTCTGTCGCAGCTTTTCCGTCACCCGCGCCGGTTCGTCGGCTCGTTCGCCGATCAGGTGCGGCAACAGTAACTTGACGCCCGCACTAACCAGGGCTTTGCTGGTCATCACGCTGCCGATGCCGATCAGGCCATCGTTCGTCACCACCTCGATGAGCGTGTTGAGATCTTCCTCTGGTTTGTTGCCTTGGGGCCAACCGCCATCGACGGTACCTCCTACTAGACCGGTGATACGCACTTCGCGAATTAGCATTGGTATTCTCCTCGTCGCGACGGACCAGGCACTTCCGCCGCGATGGTTTTGATCCGATTGTCGTCACTCATCAGCACAATACGCGGTTCGTGACGACGGGCAGCCTCATCCGTCATGGTGGTGAACGTCGCCACGATGACCAGGTCTCCCGGGCCGACCAGATGGGCAGCGGCTCCGTTGATACACACAACCCCCGAACCAGCAGGGGCTTCCATCGCGTAGGTACACAACCGCGTTCCGCGCGTCACGTTCCAGACGTGAACCTCTTCATAGGGCACGATATCGGCCGCATCCAGCAACGCGCGGTCGAGAGTTAGACTACCTTCGTAATTAACGTCCGCCTGGGTAACGCAAAGGCGGTGAAGCTTTGACTTGAGCATGGTTCGCGTCGGCATGGATACCTCCCCATCCAGTCTGGGCCAACGCCATTATAAGGGCGTTACCGATGTTTCCGTTTCTTGACATGCTGCCAAACACAGCCCATGTTAAGAAAAGGAAACAGTTCCGCGAGGGCGTAGGCTCCATGACTCTCAGTCGACTGGCGCTCATTGCGGACGACGAGCGGCTTGCCGTGGGGATACAAACCCACATTCGACGACAGTTACAACGCCATGTACCGCGTCTTAATCTTGAGGAATCACGCTCCCATTTTTCGCGGGAAGGTCCGCTTCTTTGGCTTCTCGTTATCTCCACGCCCGTCGATGCCGACCGTGTCTTGCGATTGGTCCAAGAAATCACGCTGCAGCAACTCCCAGCCGATCTCATTCTCATTAAAACGACGCCAACGGGTCCTGGTCGTGGACTGTCGGCTCTGGCCGATCATTTTTCCCTCTGCGTCCGTTGGCCGGACGATGCCGATACGCTCATATGCCAGCTCGGACAGCAGCTCGATGGTCAGCCGGAGTTGATCACAACCAATGATGAATCGGCCGAGGATGCCATCGGTCGGCAATTATTATTGCACACGCCGGCACTCATCTCGCTGGTCGAACGGCTGACGCTGGCCGCCCAGCACGATGTGACAGTCTTGCTGACAGGCGAAACCGGAACCGGCAAGACCTACCTCGCTCGTTTGTTGCACGATCATTCGCCGCGTACCAAGTCACCGTTTCTTGCGGTGCCGTGCGGTGCAATTCCTGCCAACCTCGTCGAAAGCACCTTTTTCGGCCACGTTCGTGGAGCCTTCACTGGGGCAACGGAACGAAAGCTCGGCAAATTCGAGGCTGTGGCTGATGGAACGATATTACTTGATGAAATTGACACGTTACCGCTCGAACAGCAGGCGAGTCTATTGCGGGTAATCGAGACAGGTGAATTTGAGCCGGTAGGAAGTAACGAAACACGCCGTAGTGCCGGACGATTGATCGTCGCGAGTAATTGGGATCTTGAAGACGCTGTTCGCCGCGGACGACTCCGCGAAGATTTGTACTATCGGCTGAACGTCATGTCGTTCCATCTGCCGCCACTGCGCGAACGCCCGGAGGATATCGATTCGTTGGCTCGCGGGATGGTGGGACGATTCACAACGCGGTTCAAGAAGGATCTGTTCACCATAGCGCCCGAGGTGTTGGACCTCTTGCGGGCGTATGCCTGGCCGGGCAACCTCAGGCAGATGGAGAATAGCTTGCAACAGGCGGTGCTGATGTCGAATGGATCGGAATTGTTGGCGAGCCATTTGCCAGGAGTGATTCGTGACCAAGGTCAGGCACTACCGGTGCGGGCCGGACCGACACTACGCGACAACCGCGAGGCGATGGAACGCAAGGCGATTGAACGCGCCCTAGCGAACCACGGCAACAGTCGCTCGCGAGCGGCCCAAGTGCTAGGTATCAGTCGGGTGACGTTATACAAGAAGATGAAGAAATATGGCTTGATGGAGTAAACTAGGAATACGCTTCAGTCGTCTTGCCTCTAGCTGGCTTTTCGGTTAATTTATGGCCCACGCTGACAGGGACGTCGGCTGATAATGCAGAGCGCCGAGAAGGCAATGGCAACGCGGCTCTCCCTCGACAGAATTCTTCCTGACCGGGTATTGTTGGTCAAACCCAGTGCCTTGGGCGATATTGTCCAGACACTACCTGTCCTTACTGCTTTACGCCAACGCTGGCCCCATTCCCATATTGC
>RGDT01000073.1 GCA_009918525.1 Planctomycetia bacterium | reverse complement strand
GGAAAGAGCCGCTGAGCCTCACTTGATTACGCGTGACGTGAGTCGGCTATTCCTTGGTACGAATCTACAGTGCGCTCAGTGCCATGATCATCCACTGGTCGAAGACTACAAACAAGATGATTACTATGGACTATTTGCGTTTGTAAATCGTACGTCGCTGCTAAGCGATAAAGCGAAAAAACGATCAACACTCTCGGAAAAAGCGGACGGAGAAGCTTCGTTCCAATCGGTTTTCGACCCGAAGAAAGTCACAAAGACATCCTTGCCGCGCGTTCCCGGCGGAATGGCCCTGATGGATCCCAAAGTGGATCCCAAAATGCTTTACGTCACAGCGCCGGCAGCCAATGTTGCAGGCATACCGCACTATAGCCGAAGGCAGCAACTCGCGGCTCAAATGGCGCGACCTGATTATGAGCCATTCCGCCGGAATCTGGCCAACCGGCTATGGGCTTTCATGATGGGACGCGGTTTGGTTGAGCCTCTCGATATGGATCACTCCGGTAATCCGCCGACTCATCCTGAGATTCTTGATGCGATAAGCGACGAACTTCGGGCCGGGAACATGGATATCCGTCATATCTTGCGGCAGATTGCGCGAACTCGTGCTTATCAACGATCGAGCCTGCCGAAAACGGATGCTAAGGAGCCGCCGCTCTATTCGGTTGCCCCACTGAAGCCCGTTACGCCGGAACAGTTAGCGCTGAGTTTGCTAGAAGCAACCGGGTACATTGCCACCCAGCGCCTGTCACTTGGTACTAAGGTGACGGAAGAAGCACTCCACACTCGTATCGCTCCGTTGTTGCCGACCTTTGCCAAAGTGTATGGCAACGAACCGGGCACAGCGGCAGCATTCGATGCCCGAATTGACCAAGCTTTATTTCTTGCGAATGGCCCCACTGTCCGTTCCTGGTTGGTGGATCGTCCGGGTAGTCTTTTGGCGCGATTGAAGGCAGTAAAGGGCGATGCCTTGGCTGACGAGCTTTATTTGAGCGTCCTTAGCCGACTGCCCGACGCGACCGAACGCCGGGAACTGGCCGATTTACTCAAGCGTCAACCAGGAGCATTGGCTGAAATAGCCTGGGGACTCATGGCATCGACGGAATTCCGTTTTAATCACTGAGCCGAGTGAAGTGAGATTATTGGACAATATATCGTTCGCCGGACTTTTTCACCGAACCCAGAGCTTTGGCATCTGAAGGCACAAGCCACCGAGCACTCGTACTCAACAGGGGCCAAGAGCCGACGCAGCCAAGGCCCTGGCAAGCGAACAGAAGCGTGTACTTGTTGTTTGGTTAGCCGGTGGCGTGAGTCAACTCGAAACCTGGGATCCGAAACCCGGCACTGACACTGGTGGTCCGTTCCAGACCATTGGAACCTCGGTACCAGGCACGCATATCTGCGAACTACTACCTTTGTCTGCTCAGCATATGCATCGCATGGCATTGGTTCGGTCCATCAACACCGCCGAAAATGACCACGGCAAAGGTGCTATCATAATGCACACTGGGCGTCGGACCGAGCCAGGCATCACCTACCCGCACCTCGGAAGTGTCTGTGCCAAATTGTTGGGCGCAGATAGCAATCCCCTACCGGGCTACATTCACGTAACCCCACGTGGTTCTGGTGGTGTTAATGCAGCTGATGCAGCGTTTCTTGGCCCGCGCTTTGCATCGGTCGCTTTAGACGACGGCAAGGCTCCCGCGAATATCGATCGTCCTACCGACTTGACGGCTGAGGCCGAAGCATTGCGTCACGAGATGCGTTTGAAGGCCAGCGAGCGTTTTCTGCAACGCCGACGCACAGCCCAAACCGAAGCCTATACCCACAGTTACGACCAAGCAGCCGGACTGATGCGCAAACGTGGTGTGTTTGATTCGTCCAGCGAACCGGAAAAGGTAAAAGATCGGTATGGTCGTCATGATTTCGGGCGTCATTGTTTAATGGCTCGACGTCTGCTCGAAGGTGGTGCGACGTTCGTAAAAGTGACCCACACAAACTACGACACCCACCACGAGAATTTCGATTTCCATATCGAGCAACTCGGCGAGTTTGATCGCCCCTTTGCCGCCCTGATGGACGATCTGGCAGTGAGAGGAATGCTCGAATCGACATTGGTAGTCGTCATGAGTGAGTTCGGGCGCACTCCCAAGATTAACCGTAACTACGGACGCGATCACTGGGGCACTGCGTGGAGTGTTGCTCTTGCAGGTTGTGGAATCAAGGGCGGCGCGGTCCACGGCAAAACCAATGCCAACGGGACTGCCGTGGCTGATGGCATGGTCAACGGAGCACACTTGTTCCACACCTATCTCAAGGCTCTTGGGTTTGACGGCAAGAAGAACTGGTACATCGACAAGCGACCCATTCCAATGGCCGATCCCAAAGCGGCACCGATCAAAGAGGTATTGGCATGAGTTCGACTCCAGTAAAGGTCGTGCCGGAACAGGCGCGACCAGGTGAGTCGGTGCAACATACCAGCCCCTTGATTGGGGCGCGTTTTTCACCAACCGGGGAATATGTCATTGCTGGAACGCAAGATAATTCCCTGATTCGCTGGAACCCGGCGAAGAAAACAAAGGACGCGCTCGTTGCTCATAAATCGTGGGTCAGGGCTTTGGCATTCGTGGGTAAACTGCTATTCAGTGGCGACTGGGCTGGGAGATTGATTGCCTGGAATTATGCCGATGCCAAACCGGCTCCTGTTTGGGATCGTAATGCCCACTTAGGGTGGTTACGGGCGTTGGCTGTCAGTCCCGATGGCAAGACCCTGGCTTCGTGTGGTAATGACAAACTTGTCAAATTGTGGTCGATTCCTGAAGGTAAACCGCTCGCGACTTTTTCGGGGCATGATTGGCACGTGTACAACGTCGCCTTCCATCCCGACGGCAAATCGCTTCTTTCGGCAGATCTCCGCGGCAACGTCAAAGAATGGGATCTTGCGAAGGGAACCGTGTCGCGAATTCTTGATGCCTCGATTCTATACAGGTATGATCAGGGCTTCGGAGCCGACATCGGCGGCGTAAGAAGCATGGCGTTTTCGCCAGACGGCAAATGGCTTGCTTGTGCAGGTATTACGGAGGTGACGAACGCCTTCGCAGGAGTCGGCAAGCCGCTCGTTGTGTTATTTGATTGGGTAGCAGGCAAAACAAAAACGCTGTTACGTCCCAAAACCAATTTCCAGGGCACCGCGTGGGGCGTAGCCTTCCATCCTAGTGGTTTCATTCTGGGAGTAGGTGGAGGTAGTGGCGGTGCTTTCTGGGCATGGAAATTAGAGGAATCGCTCGCCTCGTTCACTTTGACTCTTCCCAACAATGCACGCGATCTAACCGTTCATCCTGAAGGCCGTTACTTCACAGTCCCCTTCGAAAACGGATCGTTGAGGATGTACGACATGGGGCCGAAATAGCTGAGCAGCAAAAGTCAATTAAGCAGTTTAAGTCTCCCGAGAACTCAAAAACTCAGGAAACTTAATCTGCTTATATATCTATCTCACAACGCTAACCTACCGTGTCTCAACTTTCGTCTCAACCCTGACTCGTAAACCCTTCGGCGATAATGCCGCTTTGTGTAGTATCGTTTTGTTTATTTTCGGCTTGCGGCTGACCGAACAATACGTCGATTTCTTCCTTGAGTAACTCTTCTTTCTCTAACAGCGCAATAACCAGTTTCTCGACCAAATGGCGATTCTCTTCCAGAAGTCGATAAGCCATCTCATCTGCTTCGCGAAGAATGCGACGCACTTCGGTATCGATTAGGTCAGCCGTCCCTTCCCCAAAGTCACGAGCTTCCTGGATTTCTTTCCCAAGGAACACGTGCTCCTCGCCAATGCGATAGGCAACGGGGCCGATCTTTTCGCTCATGCCAAATTGCGTCACCATCATGCGAGCAATTCGTGAAGCCTGTTTGAGGTCACCGCTGGCCCCCGTCGTCGTCTCTTGGTAGATGAGCCGGTCAGCAGCACGACCTCCCAGAGCCACGATCAATTGGGCACGCAGTTGTGTCAGGGTGTAATCGACTTTATCTTCTTCGGGTCGAAACCGGGTTACACCGGCAGCCCGGCCACGGGGCACGATCGTCACCTTGAAAATCGGGTCGGCCTTGGGTGTTAACCAGGCACATATGGTATGCCCGGCTTCGTGATACGCCGTACGTTTTTTCTCTTCGGGTCCAAGAACTTCTTCTCGTTTGGCTCCGATTAACACTCGGTCGGCTGCTGCCTCAAAATCAGCTCGATCAATTTGCTTTTTCCCTTTTCGAGTCGCAAGGAGTGCTGCTTCGTTTGCTAAATTCCGTAGGTCGGCCCCAGTCATACCGATCATCCCGCGAGCAATCGTCTCAAGATTGACATCTTCGGCGAGCGGTTTGTTCCGGGTGTGTACCTTTAGAATCTGTAGTCGGCCTTGCCATGTAGGCCGATCCACGGTGATGTGACGATCAAAGCGACCGGGTCGCAACAGGGCGGAATCGAGAACGTCAGGACGGTTCGTGGCAGCCATGACAATGACCGTTTCCGTCGGCGTAAATCCATCCATCTCGCTAAGTATTTGGTTGAGCGTCTGCTCGCGCTCGTCGCTTCCTCCACCTAGCCCGGCTCCACGCATCCGACCAACCGCATCGATTTCGTCAATGAAGAGGATACAAGGCGCGTTTTCCTTGGCCGTCTTAAACATGTCGCGGACGCGGCTAGCTCCCACCCCAACGAACATTTGAATAAACTCACTACCGCTAATGGAGTAGAAAGGTACTCCGGCCTCACCAGCAACAGCTCGGGCGACCAGAGTCTTACCCGTTCCCGGTGGTCCGACGAGTAGAACACCCTTGGGTACGACAGCTCCGAGACGCTGAAATTTTTCAGGACTTCGTAGGAACTCAACAATTTCTTGTAGTTCGCTCTTGGCATACTGTAGCCCCGCGACATCTTCGAAGGTTACCCGAAGTTTGCTTCGTTCGTATCGTTTGGCGGGGCTTTTGATGTAATTCGACAAAAACCCGCCACCGATCGGATCGCGGAAACGCGGTATAAACACGAATAAGATCAGCAGAAAGATAACCAGTGGAATCACAAGAGTAACCAGAACCTGCCATGCCCATACAAAGCTGGGGCGAGTATACACTTTCAGTCCGCGTGAAACTTTTTCACTGAGTAGTTTTTGGAAATCAGCGTCATTGCCAATCAATCGCTCAACGCTAAAACGGCCGGTTATACCGAGGCGTGAGCGTATTTTCTCATCAAGCCGTTCAAGATGTCCTTCTTTAAGTTCGGCCTCATAGTAATCACCGCGTTGAATGACTTCTTCGAGATGATCGTTTTGAAGCAGATTGACGAAGTCGCTCCAGTAGACCCGCGGAACGGTTGTAGCGGAATAGAGAAGAATAACCCCAACTCCCACAAGAATCAGCAGAAACCAACCGATGTTATTGGTGGTGGGGGAATTACGGCGACGCTGCTTCGTGGAATCGGAAGATGTATCATTAGGATCGGAGGCCATCGCGATCGTTTCCTTTGACGGAGTTCCCAGGCACGAGGCAAGGGATCACGGCTAGGGTACTAAACAGACGGAGCCATACTCATAGCCCCTACCTCTCATCATAGGACGGGACCGACACAAGGGGTTATCATAGGAGCACACGAAACGGGGATGGATCTCCCCAGCGCTCATCAGTTCCTAAGGGACAAACGTCCCTACTCACCCTTTTAGCGCGCCCCGTTTTCGATATGTATCGCGGGTTATGCCTGTTGCGGCTTGGGTTCTACCCACCACGGAGATAGTAATTTGATCTTCCGTAGAACGGTCTCACGTTCCCTACTATCTTTAGCCACGGCGAGCTTTTTCTTCAGTTTCAACATCTTCTTTTTCCGCGAGTAACGCTGATCGAGTTCCTTGCGACGCTCTACCATTGTTCCATCCTACGTACGGGGTCAGTTAGAAGTAAAGTATTATTATAGCAATTCCCATGCAGAGCGCGAAGAGGTAGCTAGGTATGGGATTCGCTGTACTGATCAATTCGATGCTTGAAGATAACAGGGATGGGCAAAATCGCCGTAGCAGGATTTTAATTAGTTAGGATAAGACTCCTTTCCCATTTTCAACCCTCGCATAGCAACGACACGACGGAGTATAAACAAAAATTCACATTGCGAGGGACTACAGCCCAGATAAATTCTGTGAAACCACCGGTACAAACAGTAGAGTTAGAAATAACAAATGTACAGTAATTTTGCCGCGTTCAATACCTCACTGGTTCCTCTTAGTAAGGTTCTAGGCTGCGGTACGGTCCCGATTGCTTAGTCCACCTACTACTTTCCCTTTGTGTGCGCGAGGTCATCGGCGTTGCCCCGACCTGCTTTGCCTAAATTTTTGATTCCAAGCAATGTAGATAGGCCAATAGCAGCATACACCAGCAAGAACGGTCGTCCTGGAAACGAATAACGCGGTTCCATGTGAAACACGATATGGATGACGGTCAGGTATAAGGGCACCAGCCAAAGGAGTATGTGCCACCTCAATTCGAGATGCCGCGATCGCCATAAACCCAATAAGACGAGTGACGTAATAGCGAAGTGGAGCACCTGAACAGTTCGGTGATAGGGACCCGACGACCAAAGGGATAAGTTGCCGGTACTCCACAAGTGCAAGATGCGCTCGGGAATGTCGGCAACTATCGTGGAAGTCGAAGTCTTAGCCAACTTCAATAGGCCATCTACGCGGTGACCCCGATCAACAATTAGTTCTTGCTGCACGGAAGCACTGACCTCGCTTTCTGTTCGACCGGCCAGTATCGATTCCACTTCATTTTTCGCTAACTGGTGTCGATCAACATAATCCTTTTTGATCAGGTCCCAATCGGAATGCAGAAGTCTGTATGAAATCTCACGGCGATATTGTTGTACCGAGACATAAAAACTCCACCCCGAACCAGTCGCCAGCGGAATAAACTGCTTTGACACGACATAATTCCGTGTAGTCCATGGCAAAACACACACAATGATTCCTAAAACATACATAGCCCCGATCTTCAGCCAGCGTTTTGAAGGGCTGACCAGTTTTGCACCTAGAATGAAAGCCACTACAAGTGCCGGGAGCAATAGCATCGACGGTCGGACTAATGCTCCGATTCCTGCCATCATCCCAGCCCCACCTGCGAATGCTAGATTCCTCTGCTCGCATTGTATGGTCAGAACAATCAGATACACCATGAGCACCGTGAGCAGCGTGGCGAGCGATTCGGGTAGATGGAAAATTGTCGTGAAGACGAATGGCTGGTAGGAAACACATAGGATGGATGCTGTCATTGCAACGGAACGACGAGTTAATCGGGAGACCAGTAAATAGAGTACCCACCCAGTCAGCCAAAGGACGATAAGTTGGGCGATGCGTACAATCAGAGTTGATCGCCCGAACAATGCATAGGTTGCAGCTAAAAATCCTGGATACCCTAGGGATCGAAAGATGTCTGGCTCATAAGGGGCTGAGTATGCGAACGAGAACGCACCATGATCCAGTAAGTTCGCCGCCAGAATGTGGTATCTTGGGCCGTCTCCGCCCAGGATCGGCATGTGCCCGATTCCTAGAGGCCCTAGAACGATAAAACCCTCTAGTCCGATGATCGCTGCAAGTACCAGAGCCAACCACACGTTCCGATGATCGCCCCCATCCTGAATCAATTGACCATCTAAACTTTGCGTGGGTCTGTCTGGCCGATCCATGAGCACCGCCCCTTATGTTGTGAGGTTTGTAACCGGAAACTTGAGGCGAAAATAGGCACAACCTATCGCCAACTTATTAAAATTATTTGTAATATATTAATAATTAATCATAGTCAAGTAGCCTCCCCACTTCTTCATCACTTAGCAGGTCATTGTTTTTTTTAATTTCGGAGGAATGAGCAAACCCACTTCAAGCTACGTTTATGGACTTACGTCGAGAATTCTTTCCCAGTTTAAAACGACGAATAGCTCCGTATGGCCCCAGTCTTGTACTTGATTTCATGCGTAACACTCGCTAAGAGACCCGACTATGTCGATGGGTAAGGGGTGTCGAGTATGAGCCTACTGCGAACTGCTCGTCCTCATCTGGAACCGCTCGAGGATCGTTCGCTGCCGGCTACTCTTAGCGGCGTTGCGTACGAGGACTTCAACGGTAATGGTCTACGTGACCCTTCGGATTCCATTATTGCTGGTCGCGTCATTTTTTTGGACACCAATCGGAACAGCAGGTTGGATCCCGGCGAATCTTCGACGGTCACCAGTGCCAACGGCGCTTATTCGTTTACCGGTTTGGCACCAGGCACTTACACAGTTTGTCAAGTCGTTCCGAACGGTTGGAAACCGACCTCGGTCGAGGCAACAGCTTTGCCCACCGCCAGTGCTGCCGATCAACTCATTCGACTCGACCGCCTCCGGGCCGATCCGCGCTTTGCAGGTCTTGACGGACGCGGCTTCAGCGTGGCTGTCCTTGACACTGGACTCGATACTAGCCATCCGGCGTTCCGCGGTGCGGTCGTCTACCAATATGATTTCCTCAATAATGACGGCGTTCCCGAAGACACTAGCGGGCACGGCACACACGTTGCCAGCCTGATCGCTTCACGGGCTGCCGGCTATAGGGGCATTGCTCCGAGGGCCTCACTCGTAGGCTTGAAAGTACTCGACGACATAGGCAGCGGTGGATTCGTCAAGATTGAGCAGGGTTTGCGTTGGGTCATTGACAACGCGGCAAAATATGGAATCGTCGCTGTTAATTTGTCGTTAGGTGACGGTGGCAGTTACGTCGCGCCTGAGATGCTTCACGGTATAAGCGACGAACTTGCCGAACTTAGCGATCTTGGAGTTGTAGTAATCGCTGCTGCCGGGAACTCGTTCGGACCCGATGCGCCGGTTGGTGTAACCTACCCCGCCGCTGACGCGAACGTCTTGGCGGTAGGAGCGGTATGGGATTCAAATCGAGGCGAGGATTGGGAATGGGAATCGGGTGCGATTGATCAAACCACAGGACCGGATCGGATCGCGTCATTCAGTCAACGCGGTTTGCCTTCTGAAGTATTCGCACCGGGAACGATGCTCTTAGGTGCCTCTCCGGGGAATCGTACTGCCAACCGCACTGGCAGTAGTATGGCTGCCGCCGTGGTCGCCGGATTGGTTCCGTTGGTCCAGCAGGCCGCTGTCGAAAATCTCGGGCGACGATTGACTGCTCCAGAAATACGTGATTTGATTCGCGAAAGTGGTGCAATCATCCAGGATGGTGACGATGAGAAAGATAATGTCGCGCACAATGGCTCGTTCTATCGGCGCGTCGATGCCCTCTCACTCATCGAGCGGGTGGTAGGTGCGCCCCCGAGCGTGGCTCCTGGCCCAAGTCCGACCTCGCGACTAGTCAATCTAGCGAATACTGCCAGTGTATCGCTGGGTAGCCGTCGGATCGGTTCCATCGGCGGAGTCGTGTTCGTCGATGGCAATACCAATATGGCTTTCGATACGGGTGAATGGGGCCTGGCCAATCGAGTAGTCTTCATCGACCGGAACATGAATGGGCGATTGGATACGGGTGAACTTACCGCTCAAACTTCAACGACCGGTCGATATCAGTTCTTAAACATCCTGCCGGGAGCTTACCAGATCCGACTGCAACCCCTACCCGGTCAGGTTGCCTCGCCATCGACCCGCGTCATCATCGTTGATAACGAGTCGATTCGTCTCGATTATCCTCTGGTTACGATCAATGAGGCACCTATTCTGCTTGGCGATGGTCAGTCGATGCAAATTCAGGAAGACTCCCCTGCATCGAACGGGATGACCGTTCAGGAGATCCTCGGCGAAACTTACTTTGATAGCGATGGACCAACGCGAAAAGGCATCGCCGTTGTTGCTCAGACGGGTGCAATCAACGGAGCGTGGGAATATTCTCTCGATGGCGGGACATCGTGGACAGCCATCGGTAGCGTTTCGCCCTCGGCCGGCAGGTTGCTTCGCGGCACCGATCGAATCCGATTCGTTCCCCGAAAGGATTTCAGCGGCAAAGCGGGCCTGGAATACCGAGCATGGGACCAAACTTCCGGTTCCGCCGGTCAACTGGCATCGATCACGACGGCGGGGGGTGGATCGAGTCCATACAGTTCAAGATTGGGCCAAACCATTTGCACCGTGATGGAAGTGAATGACGCTCCCGTTTACACCGGTGCTGATTTGTTACCGTTCAACATTGGTCCGATTATGGCTCCGGTAGCCGTGGCGTCGTTTTTGAAAGACAACGTTAGAGACTCAGACTCTCGCTCGATGGGTATCGCGGCGGTTGGCTCTGCCGGGCTGGGTCGTTGGCAATTTTCGCAAGACGGAATTAACTGGACTAACCTGGGACTCTTATCACCGCGAAAATCGCGACTATTGGGGCCGAACGACATGTTGCGGTTCGTGCCTTTCAATAGCTGGCTTGGATCGCCAACTTTGACTTTTCGGGCCTGGGATTTGAGTGCTGGCAAATCGGGAGATATTACCGACACAACCCTTACAGGTGGGACAACTCCGTACAGCATCGGTCGCTCGGTCGCTTCGTTGAGCGTGAAACGGATAGCCTGAGGATCGACCATGAGCCGAGTGTCTGCGGTCTTCGTATTCTTTATTCTACTGACCCTGGGATGCTTAACGCCCGGAATGGAGATGGAACAACTTCGCGCCCGTTATGCAGCAGATGGTCAGCGCGCCTTTCGCCAGGGTGGCTACAGCGAAGCTCGCGAACACTTCAGCGCGGCGCTGCGAATCGCTCCGAACGATTGCGAGTTATTATTTGGTCTGGGCCGTTGTGCCGAAGCGGAAGGAAAAAAAACGGACGCTGAAGAAATTTATCGCCGAGTGGTCGAGATTCGTCCTGATTATGCTGAAGCACGCCGGGCAAGAACTAATCTTCTTATCGCCACCGGTCGCCGCTCGGATGCCGAACGCGAAGTGAAAACCTGGTTGGCCGACCGTCCTCAATCGGCATCGGCTTACGTTGAGGATGGGTGGCTCCTCTTGCAAGCGGGAGACGTTGACAGCGCTCGCGGGCGATTTCAACAAGCGCTCGATCTGAACCCACGCGACGCTCGGGCTATGGTTGAGTTGGGCCGAGTCTACGAACGCCTTGACCATCCCGGCCGGGCCGCCGAACTCTATCGCCGCTCGCTGGCGTTGCAGAGCGATCAGCCCGAAATCCGCGAACGGTTATCCTCGCTAGAAAAAGCTGGCTTTAACGCCGCCAAACCGGATTAGAGCAACTGTTACGACTTCTCGACATCAGCAGTGGGCAAGTGGTGTAATTGTTGTACATGTTCCTCAGCCTTGTTCGCAGGCGCGTAGCATCGCCGCCAGTGGTTCGGGATCGGCCAAACGATGATCATGACCAACCACAATGAGAGCAGTCGCTGGCAAGCCGCTGAGCCGAATCAATTCCTCGCTGTCAGCAAACGAGATGACTTCGTCCTGGCGAGAGTGCAAGATGACGGTATCTAAGGGAACCGTTCGCGCGGTGCCCCAATTTTTCCAGGCGGGGCAAAGCAGAACTCGTCTGATTCCGCGCGTCTCCATATTCATCGCTACCGCCCCGCCGCGTGACGATCCCACCACGACATCAGGGCGATGAGAGTCGAACTCCCTCTGGGCCACGCAAACCGCCGCGACAAAATCGTCGTCACTCAGTTTCGGATTGATTACTTCATGGCCGTGCTGAGCCAGATAGCTGGGTTTGACACCGCCAGGAGTGGAGTGCCAACCGTGCAAAAATAGGATTTTCATTAATCACCCTGTGCCCATGTAGAAACCTTGATAACCGTTCTGGGCGGATTATCGAAAAAATGGTCTGAATGAAGGGGGATTTCACTAGCCCCGACAACTAGCGGAAGTTACTATAAATCTAGTATTTACCCACCTACAAGCCACGACGGAGATCTTTCATGTCCGCAGTCTCTTTCCGAACCTCTCGCCGCGGCTTTTTACAAATTGGGGCATTTGGTGCGGCCGGATTGGCTCTCCCCCAACTCCTACGGGCCGACGCTGAATCAAAAAATCCCAATTCGCGAAAATCGGTCATCTTCATCTACCTCGTGGGTGGTCCTCCACATCAGGATATGTTCGACCTCAAGCCCGATGCTCCCAAAGAGATCGCGGGACCCTGGAAACCCATCGCGACCAATGTAACCGGCATTAAAATCTGCGAGGCGTTTCCGCGTTTGGCCCGAATAATGGACAAGCTCATCGTTGTTCGTTCGCTGGTCGGTAATCAAAACGACCATGACGCCATTCAGGTCTACAATGGCCATCATCCCCGAAAGCCTACCCCTAGTGGTGGTTGGCCTCAGTTCGGCTCAGTGGTAGCGAAGCTGCAAGGTTCCGCTGTACCTTCTGTTCCGCCCTTTATGAGCCTTTGTTACACCTGTACTCACGGCCCTTACAATGAACCAGGTTCCGGTTTTCTGGGTCAGTCGATGTCACCGTTCCGACCGATGGGACCAGCCAAAAATGATATGTCGCCACAAAGTGTAACTGTTCAACGATTGGCCGACCGGAAGACGCTGCTACGCAGTTTCGATGGTTTGCGTCGCGACCTCGACGCCTCCGGCACACTTAACGGCATGGACCACTTTACCCAACAAGCGTTTGGACTCTTGACTTCCTCCCGCCTCGCGGACGCTTTGGATTTATCCAAAGAAGCTCCTGGAGTCGTAGAACGCTATGGTGTCGGTGATCCAAAAATTTTCATGGACGGCAACGGCGCCCCACGCGTTCCTCAGAGCATGTTGATGGCTCGGCGATTGATCGAAGCCGGTGCCCGCGTGGTCACTTTGAACTACAGCAAATGGGATTGGCACGGCGGTCGAAACGCGGAAGGACGCGCCGATAATTCAATCTTCCTTCGCGAGGCCGAGGATTTCCCGATCTTCGACAAAGCAGTCAGCGCGCTTGTTGAAGATCTGCACGTTCGCGGCTTATCCGATGACTGCACCGTTGTCATCATGGGCGAATTCGGCCGTACGCCGAAGATCAGCGCTCAAGTTGGTCGCGATCATTGGCCGCAAGTGAATATGGCCCTGCTCGCTGGTGGAGGCATGAAGACGGGCCAAGTAATCGGAGCGACCGACCGCATAGCCGGTGAGGCTATCTCTCGGCCGGTGAAGTTTGGAGAACTGTACGCGACTCTGTTCAAGAACCTCGGGATAGATCCGAGATCGACCGTCACCGACTTAACGGGGCGTCCGCAGTACATCGTCGAAGATTCGCTACCGCCGTTGCCCGAAGTCTATTGATCGTGGTCGTCTATAGTTCCGGCGGGAGATAGCACAAACTTGGGCTATCTCCCCATTTGTTCCACACTTCTCTCGCTGAGACGACTATAATTATTGTAGAAATCTCACTCGCATCCTGGAGGCGAGATATGCTACAGATGATGACTATTGCTATTGTCTTATGTCCAGCAATTATCGAATCCCTTGATATTCGCTACCATCCGGGACGCGATCGTCATACACTAGATATATTTCGGCCCGATTCATCTCCGAAGCCTCTTCCTGTCATCCTGTTCATTCACGGTGGTACCTGGATGACGGGTGATAAGGATTTCTTTGGCATCAACCGAAAAGCTGGCAAAATGCTGGCTCGCAGTGGTTATGTCACTGCCGTTGTCAACTATCGGCTTACGCCTTTCGTGCAACATCCCGAACATGCTCGCGATATCGCTCGGGCTTTTGCCTGGATTCAACGCCATATCAACAAATACGGCGGCGATCCTTCCCGCGTCGTACTCATAGGTCACTCTGCGGGTGGGCATCTCGCTACCCTGATCGCCACAGACCCGGCCTACTTGGCCGATCCTGAACTGAAACTGGACGCTTCCGCCCGTGCCGCCGTTAAGGGGGTTATAGGCGTCAGTGGGGTTTATCGCATTCCCCAAGCGGACGAATTTCAAAAAGATATTGCATCGGCAGTCATCGAGAACTGGATGGATGCAACTCGCGGCCCCGTGGCTTATGCTGGGCCGGTGCTTTCGTATTTCAGTCCGACACTGAATCCGTTTCGCCTTGTCTTCGGCACAGATCCGATCACGATGAAGAAGGCGTCGCCACTCTCCCATGTCCGCAAGGGGCTTCCGCCGTTTCTTCTGCTTTACACTTATCAGGAACCGCCAACGCTGGATGTGATGGCTCGCGATTTTGCTAGCCGTCTGCTGGAATTTGGTGTATCGGCCGAGTTGCGTTGCATGAACGGTTGCAATCATCGCACCATCGTCAATCGGATGCACGACGAGAATGACACTGTAGCTCGGAAAGTTCTTGAATTCCTCGAGAACCGCTTCCGATGAGAGTCGTAGGCCGTCTGGCTCCCTCACCAACGGGAGCACAGCACGTTGGGAATGCCCGTACCTATCTTCTGGCGTGGCTGAGCGCACGTTCCCAAGGTGGTAGCGTTCGCTTGAGGATCGAAGATATCGATTCCCCCCGAGTTAAATCCGGGGCCGACCTTCAAGCGATTGAAGATCTCAAGTGGCTGGGACTCGACTGGGATGATGAAATCACCGTGCAGTCGGCAAGACCTGCTCCCTACCTCGAAGCACTTCAGCATCTACGCCAGCGTGAGACTGTGTACGCTTGCACTTGCACCCGAAGCGATGTCGAACGTGCTGCCAGCGCGCCGCATTTGGAACACGAAGGCCCCGTCTATCCCGGTACCTGTTCAAAGCGGTCAGCACGCGACATTCCTGACACGCCGCATTGTTGGCGTTTTCGTATACCGCCTGAGACACCGAGTTTTGAGGATGCCTATCAAGGTCATTGCCGGATTAATCTTCAGCAGGTCGGTGGCGATTTTGTGGTGTGGAAATCGGCTCAGAATCCAGCCTATCAACTAGCGGTGGTAGTCGATGATGCCGCAAGCGGAGTAACAGAAGT